>CAYUYN010000020.1:1517-11786 GCA_964449185.1 uncultured Anaerolineales bacterium
GCAGCTATCCCGGCAGCAGGAACGGCCCAGGGTCAGCCCAAGGCGCACTACGCCGCGTTCGTTCATCACTTATTCACTGCCTGACGGCCAGAATTGGGCGGGGTGCCTGGCAGCGCGCCGGCTCAGTCGCATAGAACCTGAGATTCATTTTCTGCTGGATCCTGCACGTTATATGGTGAAATGCCTCACAATGTTGACAAACCATACTGATCTGTTTATATTAGGAAACCTGATATTTCAGATTTCAGATTTATTCCAAAACCATCGTCAGAGTTATACATAACATGCAAAATGCCGATGGCAGTGTCGACGACAAATTAAGCGTTCACAGCTTGAGTGACGAAGTTTATAGCCTGTTTAGGGAGCGCATCCTAAATCAGCAGTATCCGCCCGGTTTTCGCTTTGATTTGACCGCCCTCGAAGCACAACTGGGTATTAGCCGCACGCCCCTCAAAGAGGCACTGCATCGGCTAGAAGTTGAAGGATTGGTGGAGATCCGTTCACGTCGAGGCACCTTTGTCGCCACCATCACAACGACAGACATTGCGGAAGCTTTTGACGTCCGGCGCGTACTCGAGGTTTATGCAGCGAGCATTGCCGTTCAAGCCGCCACGGAAGCTGAAATCGAGAAACTCAGCAGCATCTCCGCCGAAATGAGCCGGCTGCTCGCCGAATACGAATACCAGGCCATCGTGGATCAGTACATCCGGCTTGACCACCAGTTCCACGATCAACTGGTGAGCCTGGCCCATAACCAGCGCCTCATCAACGTCTACCGGCAGATCGATGTCCACGTGCAAATTGCACGCATCCGCTTGCGCTTTGCCCGCACCGACTCCCTGCAGACTGAATCGGAGCATGACGCCATTCTCCATGCCTTGCGCGAGCGGGCCGGCCCGGACGCCATGCAGGCCGTTGCCGACCATATTGAATTATCCAAAGCCAGGATTCTGAAAGTTCTCGAGCAAAATGACTGACCGCGAGGTAGTCGTCGTGGGCGGGGGGATGACCAAGTTTGCCGCCAATCGCGTGGACGCCTCGGTGCGCGACCTGGTCGTCGAGGCCGTGCTGCTGGCGGTCGAAGATGCCGGCGTTGACCTGCGCGACGTGCAGCATGGCCTGACCAGCTACGAGAGCGATCACTTCAACCGGCAGATGACCCTCGGCGCCATTCTGCATGACCACATTGGCATGGTGCCCAAACCCAACGTGCGGGTCGAAGGGGGTGGGGCCACCGGGGCGCTGGCCCTACGCACGGCCTTGGCCTATATCAAAAGCGGCTTGTGCGATTCGATCATTGTCTACGGCGGTGAAACCAACGGCAAAAGCGTCACCTCGGCGACCGCCCAACACTTCTTCGCGTTGTCGTCTGATGCCGACTGGGACATGATGGTGGGCGGCACCTATACCGCTTACTACGCTGCCATGATGCGCGAGCACATGGATCGCTATGGAACGACCGAACGGCAGTTTGCCCACATCGCGGTCAAAAACCGGCGCAACGCGCAGCATAACCCGCTCGCTCAAAAACCGATGCAGCTGACCGTGGAGGATGTGCTCGCCTCGCCGCCGGTGGCCGAGCCTTACAAGCTGCTCGACTGCAGCCTGCTGTCCGATGGCGCCGCGGCTGTGATTCTGGCCACGCCAGCGTGGGCCGCGGCACACTCCACCCGGTGGGCCAGCCGTCCCCCCGTGCATTTCGTGGCCACCGGCTGCGGCACCGACACGATGCGCCTGGGGGATCGTCCCTATCCTTACCCGGGCCTGGCACATTTCCGGGGCAAACGCGAGGCGGCGCGCCAGGCCTATGCGATGGCTAACATTACTTCGCCGCGTGAGCAGATTGACGTGGCCGAGTTGTACGACTCGTACAGTGGGGTGGAACTGCAGGCCTATGAGGAACTGGGTTTCTGCGCCTATGGCGAAGGCGGCCGGGCAGCCGAGAGTGGCCGCTTCGATTTAGGCGGCGAGTTGCCCGTGAATACGTCGGGTGGGTTGTTGGGGCGGGGCGCGCCGGTGGGCGCTACCGGCATCGCGCAAGCGCTTGAGATCATGCTGCAGCTTCGGGGCGAAGCTGACCCGCAGCGCCAGGTGACCGGGGCCCGTCGCGGGCTCACCGATACCCATGCCGGAACGGGCACGCACTGTGTCGTTAACATTTTCGAGCGGCGCGACCCATGAGCAAGGTGACCACCCAGCTCAGCGTACACACGGTGGCTGATCCGCTCGGTCGCACCACCGATCCGTGGGCCGAGTTCCGCCAGGTGGAAGTGCTGGCCCTGCACTGGGAGCAGGACTACCGGCACAGCCTGGGCAAATACTCACGCTTCTTCATTGAGCTCGAGAACCGGCGCTTTATGGCGACGCGTTGCCCGGTTTGCGGCCAGGTCTGGGCGCCGCCGCGGCCAGTGTGTCCCGAGCACCTGGCCGTCACGCAGTGGGTGGAGCTCAGCGGCCTGGGGCGGCTGCAAAGCTTCTCCGTGCTGCATCACACGCCGGCGGTCGCGCCTTTCATCAAGCCGCCATATGTCCTGGCCTACGTGCGGCTGGACGGCGCTGACACCCTGTTCACACACCTCTTAGTCAACTATCACGCGCTGGACGAGGTCAAACTGGAGCTCGCTGTGCAGGTCGTGTATTTCGACGGCCCGGTAACGCACCCCATTCACCTGATGGCGTTTGAGCCGGTCCGAGACTGAAGGGGCAGACCTGGTATGTCACCACGCGCGACCAAGCTGATCAATCGCCCAGACCGAATTTTGCCGGAAATGCTGGAAGGCTTTGCCGCTGCCTATGCGGACCTGGTGCGCCTGACCGATGAAGGGTTGATCGTGCGGCGACAGCCCAAAGGCGAGGGTAAGGTGCGCCTGGTGATTGGGAACGGTTCAGGGCACGAGCCGGCCATGATCGGCTGGGTGGGTCCGGGCCTGTTTGATGTCAACGTGCCGGGCGAGATATTTACGGCCCCGGGAGCTGGCCGGATCGTGCAAGGCATCCGGGCCGCACAAGATGGCGCCGGTGTGCTGGTGTGTGTGTCGCACCACGCCGGCGATTTGATGAATGCCGAGTTGGCCCTGGAACGGGTCCAGGCCGAGGGCCGCCAGGACGTGGATCTGGTGGTGCTCTACGACGACATTTCGTCGGCGCCCAAGGGCCATGAGCCTGAACGGCGCGGCACGGCGGGATTGTTTTTCGTCTGGAAGATGCTGGGCGCCTTCGCCGAGACCAGCGGCGACCTGGCGGCCTGCAAGGCGCTGGCGGAAAAGGTGCGCGACAACACACGCTCGCTGTCGATGGCGCTGACGTCCTGCGCTCACCCCATCACCGGCGAGGTCATGTTCACCTTGCCCGAGGGCGAGATCGAGATCGGCATGGGTGTACACGGAGAGGCGGGCGCCGGCCGAACGAAGTTGGTCAGTGCGGACGACACCATTGATCGGATGCTGCCGCCCCTCCTGGCCGATCTGCCTTTCCGCCAGGACGATGAAGTGCTGGTATTGCTCAATAACAGCGGCAGCCTGACCTTGATGGAACTGTTCATCCTGTATCGGCGGGTCGCCCAGCGGCTGGCGGCGGCGGGCGTGCGGGTCTACCGCAGTTGGCTCGGCCCCTACGCGACCACTCAGGAAATGGCGGGCTTTGGGCTGTCGCTGTGCCGCGTGGATGAGCAATTGAAAGCCCTGTACGATGCGCCCGCTAACGGGGCCTATTTCAAGCAGATGCCGCCGGGAACATGGTAACGGCGATTGATGCCCAGGGGTGGGTGATGGTTGTCCAACGCATGCGCGAGGTCGTGGCCGCCCAGAGCGGCCGGCTGTCCGCCTTGGACTCGACGGTTGGCGACGGCGATCATGGAACCGCGTTGGCGGCGGCGCTCGAGTCGGCGGCGCGGCAGGTGGTGAGCCTCAAGGCGCCAACGCCGCAGTCCGTGCTCCAGGCGGCCGGCAGCGTGATCCAGGACACCATGGGCGGCGCCGCGGGGGTGCTCTTTGGGGCCTTCTTTCTAGGGGCGGCACAGACCATGGCGGGGCAAACGGCCACCGCTCTGCCGGAGGCCGCCGCCCTGGTAGCGGGAGGCCTGGCCGAGGTGCAAAGGCGCGGCAAGGCGCAGCCCGGCGATAAGACGATGGTGGATGCTTTGGCTCCGGCGGCGGCGGCGCTCAGGGCCGCGGTCGAAGCGGGCCGGCCGCTATGCGAGGGACTAGAACACGCAGCGGCAGCGGCCGAGCGCGGGGCCGAAGCGACGGCCCAGCTCGTGGCACGGCACGGCCGGGCCCGTTTCCTGGGCGAGCGGTCACGCGGCTATCAGGATGCGGGGGCCACTTCGGTCGCTCTGCTGCTGCGAGCGCTGGCTGAGGCTGTGATGCTGGTGGATATGGACGGACCAACACTTACCGGGAGATGAGCATGGACAAGTTGCGCATCGGATACGCGGGTGTGGCCATTGCCAGCTATTTTGCCGACGAACACCATCAGTATGAGCGCGCGATAAATGGGCTCGAGGCACTCAGCCAGCAGTGGGGCTTTGAGCTTTACCCGATCCGGCACGGCTTGCTCAACGCCGAGATGGCGGAACAAGCCGCGCGCGAACTGGCTGAGCATAAGATTGATTTCCTGCTGCTGGAGAATGCCGCCTGCAGCATGGGCGAGCAGCTGCTGCCGCTCTCAAAAGCAGCGCCGCGCCTGGGGCTCTGGGCCACGCCTGATCCGCGGCAGGAAGGCGACATCCAGATTCACTCCCTGGTCTCGATGAGCCAGTACGCGTCGATCCTCAAGCGATATCTGCGCCACCATGAGCTGCCCTTCAAGTGGTTCTACGGCCATGTGGAGGACGAGCGCTTCCAGCACCGGCTGGGCATCACCGTGCGCGCGCTGACGGCGATGAAGCGCTTGTCGCAAGCGAAGATCGGCTGGATTGGCGGGCTTTCGCCTGGCTTTTACGACATGATCTTTGACGAGCGCAAGCTGGAAGCGCGTTTCGGCGGCCTGCGCGTCTTTGCTCACGAGCTAGGGGAGGTGGTCGCGCTGGCCAAGCGCATCGAAGAGCACAAGGCGGTGGCCGTGGCGGGTGAGATGAAAGCGGCCGCCGCGGAAGTGCGCGTGGCCGACGAAGCCATGACGCGCGGCAGCCGTTTGTACCTGGCGCTGAAGGAGCTGGCCCAGCGCAACGGCTATTCGGCGCTGGCGGTGGAGTGCTGGCCAAAATTCCAGGCCATGTATGGGGTCGCACCCTGCATGGCCTACAGTTGGCTAGGGTCTGAGGATGGGCTGGCCGTGGCCTGTGAAGGCGACGTGCAGGGGGCGACCAGCATGCTGCTGCTCAACACGCTGACCGCCAAGAAAGGGTCCTCCACCCTGCTGGACATGACCGCCATTGACCCCGAGGCCGGCACGCTGCTCATGTGGCACTGCGGCGTGAGCCCGCGGCACTTTGCCAACAAGGACGGCATCAAATGGGTGAACCACACAACCTTGGGCCGCAAGGGCACTGACGGACCTTACGGGGTCGCGGGCGACCAGGTCTTTGGCGCGCAGGAGACGACCGTGAGCTACGTGGGCGACAGTGGCGATACGCTGCTGGTGCTCCACTCAAACATCGTTGAGCGCGAGGCGGCGGGCTTTGACGGGACACGGGGTTGGTTCACCCAGTTCGAATTAAACCAGGAGCCGATCTCCTTAATGGATCTGATCAACACGCTGACGGTCCGCGGCCATGAGCACCACTATGCCGTTGGCCAGGGCAATGTCACCGACGAACTCTTGGAAGTGGCGGCCTGGCTAAAGATGCGGACGATTGACAAGATCCCGTATCGGGACTATCTCCAGAGGGAGGGTGTCAATGTCTAACCCCAGCCCGGCCAAGGCACCGCAATGTTTCTGGAAGGAGGTGGCCCTTTATTGAGCGCAACTCCTTGTGGCGGGTCATAAAAGAAGCCTAGATCTTCATGAAACTCAATCAGGAGGAGGACACCATGTTACGCACTGCAAGTTTCCGTCGGGCAGCCACATTGGCGCTGGCAGGCACGCTCCTGCTGGCGGCCTGCGCCGCCCCGCCCCCGGCGACGCCCGAGACGGTGGTCGTCACGCAGATCGTGGCGGGCACCCCGGTCGAGGTCGAGGTGACGCGGGTGGTCGAAGTCACCGCCCCATTGCCCGAACCTACCGCCGAAGCCGAGGGCGCGCCGGCCTATGCGAACTGGGACGAAGTGTTGGCCGCGGCCCGCGGCACCACCATCAACTGGTTCATGTGGGGTGGCGACGACACCATCAACGCGAACGTCGACAATGATATCGGCGGTCCGATGCGCGACCTGTATGGGATTACGCTCAACCGCGTGCCGCTGGCCGATACAGCCGATGCGGTCAACAAAGTGCTCGACGAGAATGCGGCCGGGGTCATGAAGGGCGGCAGCATCGATCTGATCTGGATCAACGGCGAGAACTTCAAGACCTTGAAGGAAGCTGGCCTGCTGTACGGGCCATTTACCGACCTGCTGCCCAATTCGAAGTACGTTAACTGGGATGACCCGGCGATGGCCTTCGACTTTGGCTACCCGGTGGAAGGCTACGAGTCGCCGTGGGGACACGCCCAATTCGTGATGGAATACGACACGGGCCAAGTCGGGGAAGAGCCCCCCACGACGTTCGAGGCGCTGCAGGAATGGGTGCACGCCAATCCGGGCAAGTTCACCTATCCGGCCATTCCTGACTTCACTGGCAGCGTGTTCGTCCGCCACCTGTTCATCTGGGCCGCGGGCGGTCCTGAGCCGTTCCTGGGTGAATTCGACCAGGCGGTGTTCGACGAACATGCGCCGAAGGTATGGGAATACCTGAACGACCTCGAGCCCGACCTGTGGCGCGCCGGTGAGACCTACCCGGAAGCGGCGGCCATGACTGACCTGTTGGCCAACCAGGAAATCGCCTTCAACATGGGCTATGGGCCGGGGAATGCCTCGCTGAACATCGCCCAAGGCATTTACCCCGAGACGATCCGCACCTTCGTGTTCGACACGGGCACGCTGGCGAACAATAACTACGTGGCGATCCCGTTCAATGCCGGCAACCCGGCCGCCGCCATGGTGGTGGCCAACTACATGGTCTCGGCCCAGTTCCAGATTACCATGGCCGATCCAAATCGCTGGGGCTGGCTCTCGACCATCGACCCGGCGCGACTGTCAGACGGTGACCGGGCCGTGCTGACCGGTTTTGAACTGGGACCGGCCACGCTGGCGCCCGATGTGCTCGCCGCCCACGCGCTGCCCGAGCCAAACGGCGACTGGGTGACGGCGATGGAACAAGGCTGGGTTGAGAACGTCTTGGAGCAGTAAGCGAAAGTACGGCGTAATGGCTGGGGGCGCGCCGGCGCCCCCAGCCCCTCGGTCAAAGAACAGGGAAGGCTATGCAGCGCTTGAAAGTGATGGAGAAACTGCGCGTGCCGCTGATGTTGGCGCCAGCGCTGCTGGTGCTCGTTTTGTTGTTCGCAGGCGGCATGGTAGTGGGTCTAGGGCAAAGTCTCGGCTATATGCCCGTGATTGGCCTGAACGACTTCACCGCGCGCCACTACCTCGATGTGCTGGGCGACCGAAACTTCCTGCAATCGCTGTGGCAAACGTTTCGGATAGCTTTCCTGGGCACCTTTCTCTCCACCCTATTGGCGATTGTGGTAGCGCTGGTGCTCCGCGGGCAGTTTCGCGGCAGCCAACTGGGCACCTTTCTGTTCCAGGTGCCCTTGCCGATCCCGCACCTGGTCGCGGCGAATGGCATCGTTATCTTGGTCACGCAGAGCGGTCTGCTGGCGCGAATTCTGGCCAGCGTTGGGCTGTTGGACGTGCCCGCCGACTTCCCGGTCATGGTCTTCGACCGTCCAGGCATTGCCATTATTCTGACTTATCTGTGGAAGGAAACGCCCTTTATTGGCTTGGTCGTGCTGGCGGTTTTGAAAAGCGTCGGACCCGAGTATGAAGAACTGGCCCAAACCCTGGGCGCCAATCAGTGGCAGCGCTTCTGGTTCGTCCTGATGCCACTGATCCTGCCAGGCATCCTTTCAACCTCGATCATCGTCTTTGCCTTTATCTTCGCCAGCTACGAGATCCCGCTTCTTTTGGGCGTACGCTTCCCCACGACTCTGCCCGTCCTGGCGTTTCAAAACTATCAGGACCCAGACCTGGCCCAACGGCCGGAGGCCATGGCGGTCAGCATCATCCTCACCGTGATTTCTATCGTGCTGCTCATCGCCTACCGGCGTCTGGCCCGCTACGCGGTCACCGCCTGACGCATAAAAACAGAGGAGAGTACCTTGCGGTCATTTTGGCGTTGGCTGACGGTGATTGCCCTTATCCTGGTAGTGCTGGCGCCCCTGGTGCCGCAGGTGATCTGGTCGTTTGCATTCCGCTGGTTTTTCCCGAGCCTGCTGCCCAGCTCGTGGAGCCTGGATTCTTGGACGTACGTGTTCTCCAAGAGCTCGCGCGTTGGCGAAGGCTTGCTCAACAGCTTAAATCTGGCGCTCTTCGTCTCGGCGCTCTCCATAGTGGTAGGTTTGCCCGCGGCCCGCGCTCTGGCCTTGTACGAGTTTCGCGGCAAAGGCCTGATCGAGTGGCTGCTGATGGTGCCGATTATTGTGCCGGGCATCGTCGTGGTCATGGGCATCCATATTCTCTTCATCCGTTACCGTCTGACGGACACTTTTCTGGGGGTGGCGCTGGTGCATCTGATCCCGTGCGTGCCCTACATGATCCTGGTCATGTCCAGCGTTTTTGCCAATTACGGGACCGCTTTGGAGGACACGGCCCGCTCGTTGGGAGCCAGCCCCTGGCAGACTTGGCGGCATATCACGCTGCCCGGGATCCTGCCGGGCCTGCTGGTCGCCACCATGTTCACCTTCCTGATCTCTTGGAGCCAGTACGTGACCACCTTGCTAATTGGGGGCGGCCGGATTATTACGCTGCCCATGGTGCTCTTCCCCTTCATCAGCGGCGTCAACCAGTCCACCGCGGCGGCGATCAGCCTGGTCTTTGTCGCGCCGGCTATCTTGGTTCTGCTCTTTGTCTCTCGCTCACTCAGCACCGAATCTTCGGTGATGGGAGGCTTCGGAAGACTATGACCACGGTTGTATTGCGGCATCTGACGCGCCGCTTTGGCCCGGTCGTGGCCGTCGACGATCTCAATCTGGAAATTCGTTCCGGGGAAATGGTCGCCTTCCTGGGGCCCTCGGGCTGCGGCAAAACGACCACGCTGCGCATGATGACCGGCCTGCTTTTGCCGAGCTCGGGCGATATTCTGTTTGGCGGCCAATCGATGCTCACGGTGCCCACCGAAAAGCGCGGGGCTGTGATGGTTTTTCAGAAGCACCTGCTGTTTCCCAACATGACCGTGGCGCAGAATGTGGGCTTCGGCCTGCGCATGCGCCGCCTGCCCGCGGCCGAAATCGCCGCCAGGGTCACCGAAATGCTCAACCTCGTGCGCTTGCCTGGCTTTGAACAGCGCCGGGCCCACGAGCTGTCAGGCGGGCAGCAGCAGCGCGTCGCCCTGGCGCGCGGCCTGATCATTCGGCCGAGCGTGCTGCTGCTCGACGAGCCACTGGCCAATCTGGATGCCAATCTGCGGTTGGAGATGCGCGAGCTGATCCGCCATATCCAGCAGGCGCTCAAAATCACCTCTATCTTCGTAACGCACGACCAGGAAGAAGCGGTGATGCTGGCTGACCGGGTGGCGCTGATGTTTAACGGCGTGCTGCAACAGTTCGACGAGCCGCGCGCCTTTTATGAACGGCCGCATACGGCCGAGATCGCCAAGTTCTTTCGCAACGAGAATTTCCTGCCCGCGACCAAGCATGGCAACGAAGTGGACACCGCTCTGGGGCGTGTGCGCGTGGCCGAGCACGCCAATCTGCCCGATGGCCCCGTGCTTTTGACGGTGAGGCCCGAAGATGTGCAGGTCGGCGGACAGGCCAGTGATAACTGCCTCGACGTGGCGGTGCTCGCCACGGTCTATATGGGCACCCATACCCAGTTCCTGCTCAACGTTGACGGGCGGACATGGCGTGCGCATGGCCCGGCCGATCACAGCGCGAAAACCGGCGACGTTGTGAGCATTCACCTGCCGGCGAACCGGGCCTGGCTTTTGCCGCGAGGGTGACCGACCTTCCGAAGGTGCCTGCCGATGCCAACCCTTGCACAATCGCGCCTATACAAGAAGGTTTACCGAAGGTGCCTGCTGATGCCAACCCTTGCACAATCGCGCCTATACAAGAAGGTTTACCGAAGGTGCCTG
>CAYUYN010000020.1:11886-22481 GCA_964449185.1 uncultured Anaerolineales bacterium
CTGGGCGGCGCCATCGGCGACGCGCTGGGCGGGCCGGTGGAGGGCTGGACGCCCGAAGCCATCCGCGCGGCGTATGGCGGCAATCTGGAGCGCTTTGTGCCTTACCAGCGCGGCCCGAGCTATCACGCGCACTTTGGCGAGGGCGACCGCGCCGGCGCCTACACCGACGACACCCGCATGAAGCATGTGCTCTGCCAGGCCATTGTGATGGCGGGCGGTATGCCGCGCCCGGGCGACTTGGGGTATGCGCTCGCCAAAGCCTACTTCCAGGCGCCCGATGCCCTGCACGAGGGCCTGCTCGAGGAGTATGCTCTAAAGGCGATCTGGGGCCGCGACAAGGTCATCTTCGGCGGCGAACCGACCAACGGCGCGATCATGAGCAACTCGCCCATCGGACTGATCGCGGCCGGCCGGCCGGCCGAGGCTTACCAGGCCGGTTTCGATCTGGCCTTCCTGACGGACGGCTACGCCAAGACCGCGGCGGCCATGCTGGCCGCGGCCGTCGCCGCCGCCATGGTCCCCAGCCCGACCGTTGAAGGCGTCATAGAGGCTATGCTTCGCGCCCACCTGGATTTTGCCGCGCGCCGCGAAGGACCGCGCTGGCACACGCTTGATTGGCGCTACGATCCCAACTTGAAATTCGTCAAAGCCGCGCTGGACATTGCCCGGCGTGGGCCGGACGTGTTCGCTATCCGCGAACCGCTGTATGCCGCTCTGGAATGGGGCCACTTATTTTCCGAGGCGACGCATACCCTGGCGGTGGCCTTGGCCATGTTTGTCGCGGCGCAAGGTGATTTCAAGCAGACGGTGATGGGCGCCGTCATGTATGGCCGCGATAACGACAGCTATGCCAGCGTGGCCGGGGCCCTGGCGGGGGCATATCACGGCGTGGAGGCCATCCCGGAAGGATGGTTTACACCCGTTATTGACGCCAACCCGGAAACGGATATGCAGGCCCTGGCCCAGCAGTTAACGCGCATCATTGCCCAGAACCACGCACAGGCGCGCCTGGCCGTGGACGCACTGGGGGTGCTCCTGGACTGATGGCGCTGTCACTTGGCAAGCTGCGTGGTTTGCAGTCCGCGGCTTCGGGGCAGGGGATATTCAGCATCCTGGCCCTCGATCATGGCCGGTCGTTTGTGGATCTGCTGCGATCGGCGCCGCACGAGGCGCCTTACAGCGCGGTCAGCGCCGCCAAGCTCGACCTCGTGCGCGCATTGGCGCCCCACGCCAGCGCGGTGCTCCTCGATGCGGAGTACGGCGTTGGGCCGGCGCTAACTTCCGGCGCACTGGCCGGCCACGGTGGATTGCTCGTCGCGGTGGAGGATGGCGATTACGCCACGCCCACCGATAGCGGCCGCGCCCGTCTCCTTCCCCACTGGTCGGTGGCCAAGATCAAACGCCTGGGCGCCACGGGCGTCAAGCTGTTCTTCTATTACAACCCGCGTGACGCCAAGCGTGCGCGCGACCAGGAAGCTTTTGTGGCCCAGGTCGTGCGTGACTGCGCGCGCCACGACATAGCGCTCTTCGCCGAGCCCATCACTTATGGCACGGGTCCCGGCGACAAGCGTGAGGCCGTAGTTACCGCGGCGGAGCGAATCGGGCGGCTGGGTGTCGATGTGCTCAAGCTCGAATTTCCGATCGCGGCCGCGGCGGGAGCCGAAGAAGACCAGTGGGCCGAAGCCTGCGCGGAAATCACGGCCAAGGCGCCGGTGCCGTGGGTCTTGTTGAGCGCCGGGGTCGACTTCGAGCTCTTTGCCCGGCAAGTGGAGGTGGCCTGCCGGGCCGGCGCCAGCGGCTATATGGCTGGACGAGCCGTCTGGAGGGAAGCGGCAACGCTCGACGCGAGTCAGCGTGCGGCTGCCATTCAGAAATTGTGCATACCGCGGCTGAACGCCCTGGCTGTGATTGCGGCCAAGCATGGCCGCCCCTGGACAGACGTCTACCCCTATCCTGACCAGTTTGCGGTACAGGGCTGGTACCAGGCTTACCCGGAGGACGAGAATGCCAGCACCCACCTTTCCTGAGATTGCGCTCGACGAGCGCTTGCGCTTGCTGACACCCCCGACCGGGCCGGTTTCCGTCATCATCGACACGGACGCGCACAATGAGATCGATGACCAGTTCGCGCTGGCCTGGGCGTATCTGTCAACCGATCGGCTGAAAATAGAAGCGACGTATGCGGCGCCGTATTCATTTGAAATTCACCGCCCAGGCCTGCAGCGGGCTTATGAGCTGGCGGGTTCACCCGCGCCCGATGACACCGAAGCGATCAGCGTGCTCGACCGCTACGGAAGCTGGGCCGCCCGGCTGCGGACCCTGGGCGTGCACCCCAAGGACCTTGACTTTGTGAGCGCAGCCGAAGGGATGGAGCTCAGTTACGAAGAAATCCTGCGCGTCCAAGAAAAAATGCAGGTAGAGTCGGTCGGGCCAGTCTACCGCGGCTCGGATCGGTACTTGACTTCACTAGACGAGCCCGTGCGCAGCCCGGCCGCCGAAGACCTGGTGGAGCGCGCCCTGGCTCGACGCGATGGTCCGCTGTATGTGGTGGCCATTGGCGCGCTGACCAATGTGGCGTCCGCTCTCCTGCTGGCGCCCGAGATTATCAAGAACCTGGTGGTCACCTGGACGGCGGGTTTTCCAATCAGCTACCACCGGCCGAACCCCTCCTATAACATGGAACAGGACATGCTGGCCTCGCAGCTCCTGTTCGAGTGCGGGGTGCCCCTCGTGTATTTGCCGGGTTTTCACGTCGGCGCGCAGTTGCGGTTATCGCTGCCGGAGATGGAGACCTGGGTACGCGGCAAGGGGTCGATCGGTGACTATCTGTACCGCCTCTACACCCACAATCCCCTCTATGCGCAGCGTGGTATCGAGGGCCACTTTGGCCGTTCTTGGATTATGTGGGACCTGATTAACTTTGCCTGGCTGCTCAACCCGGAATGGGTCCCCTCGGATCTTATCCCGACCCCCGTACTCGGCGATGACAAGACCTGGCAGCGTGCTTCATCCGACCGGCCGCTGCTGCGCGAAGCCTATGAAATCAATCGCGACGCGATCTTTCGGGATTTCTTCACCAAACTCGAACAAGCGCCCTAGCCGGGCGCTCTGGAGCCTGGCCGCATGAAAATCCGCACGAACTATTTTCCCATCGGGTCCAGCTACTACCCGCCCTTTCACACCCCGGCCGATTGGGAGCGGGACACGGCGAATATGGCGAAGGCCGGCCTGAATATGCTGCGCACGGCCGAGTTGCTGTCGAGCTGGGATTACATTGAACCGCGGCGAGGCCAGCCTGAGTGGGACTGGCTGGACCGCATCTTTGAGCTGGCCGGCCAACGTGGCCTGCAAATTGTGTTGGGCACCGGCTCGTGCAACCCGCCCATCTGGATGCTGGAACACTACCCCGACTTGCAGCGCATCTCGCGCGAGGGCATGGCTTATCCCACCGCCACCGTGTGGGGGTGGGCCTGCGTTAACCATCCGGGCCTGCGCAACGAGGTCGGCCGCTACCTGCGGCTGCTGCTGGACCGCTACGGCCAGAACCCGGTGCTGTACTGCTGGCAAATTGACAACCAGATCGGCCACGGCAATGCCTTCACCGAAGGCGAGCACTCCCACCCCCGCCGCTACGGCTATTGGTGCTACTGCGCCCACTGCGCGCGCCTGTTCCGCGAGTGGGCGCAGGCCAAGTACGGGAGCATTGACACGCTGAATGCCGCCTGGGCCTGGGACCCCACCCACTATCGCTACTACGATTGGCACCAGATTCAGCCGCCGCGCTCACTGCCGGCCGAATGGGGCAACAACACGGCCTGGCTGGACTACCGCCAGTTCGTGCATGACTCCCTGACCGACTTTGTGCGCTTTCAGCACGACCTGATTAAGGCCCACGACAGCCGGCAGATTACCATGCACAACCTGTATAGCTGTCTGCGGCCGGACCTGGGCGCGCGCAACGAGCCCAACCATTGGGATATCGGCGGCGTGCCGGACATCATCGGGCACGATATTTATCCCTCGGAAAACAACTTCAAAAAGGACCCGGTCTACAGCTCCTGGTTTCTGGACTTCGCTTATTCGGTGGCGCGGCACAACGACCGCACGCTGTGGATCCCCGAACTGGAGAGCGGCCCCATTGGCGGCTTTTCGGCCGGGCCTAACTTTGCCACGAACGGGCTCGACATTAAGCGGTTCAACCTAGCCTGCCTGGGCCACGGCGCCAAGTGCATGCTCTACCAGGGCTACCGCGACTGGAACTGCATCCCCCTGACTTGGGGCGCCCTGGTGGATTTTCACGGCAACCCGACCGAGCGTTTCGACGCGGCCGCGGCCGTCAACCGCGTGATCAAGGCGCGGGAAGATTTCTTCCTGGATGCCCTGCCAGCACCGGCCGAGGTAGCCCTATACCACTCGCACGCGAACGTGATCGTGCTCGACGGGCAGACCAACGAGCATTTCTACTATCGCGCCCTGCGCGGCGCCCACAGCGCCCTCTGGCGCGGCGGTTACCGGGTGGAGTTTGTGGAGCCGCGCTTCCTGGGCGCCCCGACGGCCAACTACAAGGCGATTGTGCTGCCCTTTATCATGCATTTGCCCCAGGCGCATGCCGACCAGTTAACTGCTTACGCGGCCCAGGGCGGGAGCGTCATTGGTCTGGCTAAGCTGGGCCATCTCGACGAGAAAGGCTGGGCCTGGAATGATCGGCCTGGGGGCGGGCTGACCGAGTTGTTTGGGGCGCGCGAAACCCATCTGGAAGTGCTGCGCGACCCGGACGACGTGGTTGGGCTTGATATTCGGGTGGAGCCGGGCCAGCCGCTCTTTGCCGGTATTGAAACCGAGACCCTGCGGGGCTATTGGCATCGCCAGACCTTTGCGTTGGCCAAGGATGTGGAAGTGCTGGCGCGTTTTGTGGATGGTGCGCCCGCCATCGTCCGCCGCCGGCATGGGCAGGGGCAGGCGATTTTGATTGCCACGCATCTGGATATTGCCGTGTGGGAACACAAAGACCCGGCGCTCGACCTATTCTGGGCCAACCTGATGCGCCTGTGCGGCCTGAACCCCACGGTAGAGCTGCAGGGCAGTGACCCGGCCTATACCCGCCAACGGGTGGACGCGCACCTGCTGGTGGCCAACGGCAGGCGGGCGGTTCTGCTCAATAACGAAGGGCAGCGGGCGGTGGAAGTGACGGTGATCGTACCGGGCGCTGCCGGGCTGACCACGGCCACGGAACTGTTCTCGGGGCGGGTGCTGCCGCTGACCCAGGCCGAAGGCGCGCGCTTTACCCTCCACCTGCCGGCCGCCGACGGCGCGGCCGTGATGCTCGAATGAGCTCCACATGCAAGCCCTAAGCGTACTGGGACCCGTGCCAGCCGAGACGCTGGGCCTGACGCTGATGCATGAGCACTTGTTGTTTGACTTCTCGATGTGCTTGTCAGCGCCGCGCACGCCGGCTGAGGAGGCGTTGGTTGGCCGGCCCGTGGACCCATCCACGCTGGGCCGGCTGCGCTTCAACCCCTGCGTCGTGGCCGACAACCTCGTGCAGCGCGACGTGGACCTGGCGATTGCGGAGGTAAGTGCGTTCACGGCTGTGGGCGGCCGGACTCTGGTGGATCCGACGAATGGCTCCATCGGCCGGGACCCGCTGGCGCTGCAAGCCATCGCACGCGCGACCGGCCTCAACATCATCATGGGCGCGGGTTATTACTATCAAGTGGCGCTGGACGACGCCTTTGCTCAGCGCGAGCTGGCAGATATTGCAGCTGAGATCGTGCGCGACGTGACCCTGGGCGTGGGCGACACTGGGGTGCGCGCCGGCCTGATTGGGGAGATCGGCACCTCCGCGCCCATTACCCCCAGCGAAGAAAAATCGCTGCGCGCGTCCGCCCGCGCCCAAGCCGAAACGGGCGCGCCGCTGATGGTGCATTTGGATGGCTGGGGACGCGAGGGGCACCGCGTGCTGGATGTGATTCAGCAGGAAGGCGGCCAAGTTGGGCGCACCATCTTGTGCCATATGAATCCCTCCTGGTTTGATACCGTGTATCAGGTGAGCCTGGCCGACCGGGGCGCTTACCTGGAATATGACATGCTGGGTATCAACCATTTCTATCCGCCGGATCGGGCTTCGCCCGACGAACTGGTGGCGCTACAGGCCATCGCTGGGCTGTTAGCCCGAGGCTATGCGGAGCGTGTGCTGCTCAGCCAGGATGTGTATCTCAAAATGATGCTCAGCCGTTATGGCGGCTATGGCTACGCCCACCTTTTCACCAACCTGTCGCCGCTGCTCGAGCAGGCGGGTCTCACTCCCACCCATCTCGAACAGCTATTGGTGGACAACCCCCGGCGCATGCTCGGATTTTTGTAAATGACGGCGGCAGCACTTCCCGTTACAACCCTCGACCGCTGGCAGCGCCGCATCGTCGTGGCCGCCTGGGTTACCTATGCGGCCTACTATCTTGGACGCGTCAATCTTTCGACAGCACTGCCAGATATGCAGGCGACGCTTAGTCTCTCCAAGAGCGATGTGGGCTGGATCAGCACCGCGTTCTTCTGGACATACGCGCTGGGTCAGTTGGTGAATGGCCGCCTGGGGGATCGGCTCAGCCCGCGCCGAATGGTGCTCGTGGGCATGCTGATCTCCGCCGGCCTGAACCTTCTCTTTAGTGCTTTGTCGGCCCCGCTCTCTCTGGTGGCCGTGTGGGCGGTCAATGGTTTTTTCCAGGCCACCGGCTGGGGGCCAATCTTGCGCACCCTGGCCAATTGGCTCTCGACTGCTCAACGCACGCGGGTTTCGAGCGTGTTTGGGTCATCGTTTGTGGTGGGCAGTGCGGCCACCTGGCTTCTGACCGGTTGGGTGGTGACCCACTTGGGCTGGCGGGCAGCCTTTTGGCTGCCCGCGGCGCTGATGGCCTTGGTGGCGGTCGGCTGGTACCTGGCCGTGCGCGACGCGCCGGACGGCGCGGCACCCGGCACGCACGCGCCCGCCGCGGCGAGGGCAACCCACGGCCCCTCCGGGAATGTTTGGCAGGATCTGCTGACCAAACTGCGCCGGTTCTGGCTGCTGGTGCTGGCCTGTCTGTTGATGGGCTTTGCCTTTGCGGCGCTCGGGGTCTGGCTGCCGACTTACTATGTGGAAGTGCGCGGGCTAAACATTGGGCTGGCGGCCAGCATCGCCACGTTGGTGCCCCTGGCCGGTATTGCCGGTACCCTGCTTATCGGTGGGTTGGTGGGGCGTTATTGGGTTGGGCGTGAGGCGGCCGGCCTGGCCGGGGTGCTGGTCGCGTTGACGGCGCTATTTGTGCTCTATCCCCTCTTGCCCGCCAATCTGGTCATCGGCACCGTGGCATTTATTTTCATCGGCCTCCTGGCCTATGGCGTGACGAGTGTTTTGCTGACGACCATGCCGCTCGTCATTGGAGGCCGCGAAGATGCTTCGAGCGCGGCCGGACTGCTCGATCTGGCTTTCAATATTGGGGCCGGGCTGAGTGGGGCCGTGATTGGCGGTTTGCTGGACACGCGTGGCTGGCCGGCCGTTTTCGTGACCCTGGCTGGGGTGACCCTGGGCGCGGCCGCGTGCCTGATCGCGCCGCAACTTATCCGGCTGAGAGGAAAGGCCTGAGACATGGCAGGACCGTTGCACGGTATCGTGGTGATTGACCAAACACAGGCGCTGGCGGGCCCGTACTGCTCGATGATGCTGGGCGACTTGGGCGCGGAGGTAATCAAAATTGAGCGCCCCGGCGCCGGTGACCAGTCCCGCACGTGGGGGCCGCCCTTTATTGGCCAGGAGAGCGCCTATTACCT
Source organism: uncultured Anaerolineales bacterium (assembly GCA_964449185.1). GTDB lineage: Bacteria > Chloroflexota > Anaerolineae > Anaerolineales > UBA6663 > CAYUYN01. Next base: position 19,690 of record CAYUYN010000020.1, read on the forward strand.
GGCGGTCAATCGGAACAAGCGGAGTCTGACGCTAAATTTCACGGCCCCGGCCGGGCGGGAAGTGCTGTATCGGCTGATTGACCGGGCCGACGTGTTCCTGACCAATTTGCCACGGCTGGAGTCATTGCAGAAATACCAGATTGACTACGAGACGCTGCGGGCGCGCAATCCGCGCCTAATCTACGCGGCGATTAGTGGCTATGGTCACACCGGCCCGCGGGCCGGCCAGCCCGGCTACGACATCATTGCGCAGGGTGAAGCCGGTACCATGGCGTTGACTGGCGATCCCACGGGCGGACCCGCGCGCTTTCCAACGCCGATTGCCGATATGACCACCGGCTTATTTACGTTGATCGGGGTGTTGGCCGCTTTGAATGCGCGTCACGCCTCGGGCCAGGGACAGTTCCTGGAGACCTCGCTGCTGGAAAGCCAGATGACCTGGCTGGAGAATTATGCTGGCGAGTATTTTGCCTCCGGGGAAGAGCCGCCCAAGCGCGGCAACAGCCATCCGCAAGTCGTGCCCTATGAGCCCGTGCAGGGCGGGGATGGCGAATGGTTTATCCTGGGCGTGGGCTCGGACAACATCTGGCGCAAGTTCTGTGATTTGGCGGGGCTCGCCGAGCTGCGGGATGACGCGCGCTTTCACACCAATGCGGAGCGCGTGCTCAACCGCGCGGCCTTGCTGCCCCGGGTGCGGGAGGCGCTGCTGGCTCGGCCGGCGGCTGAATGGATTGAAAAGCTGCAGGCGGCCGATATTCCGAGCGGCCCGATACGCAATGTGAGTGAGGCGCTGGCCGACCCGCAGGTGGCCGCGCGCGGCATGATTGTGGCGCTGGAGCACCCGCTGCTGGGCGTCATCAGGTCGCTCGCCACGCCCGTGCACCTGGGCGACACCCCTCTGACCTATCGGCGGTATCCGCCGGGGCTGGGCGAGCATACCGCAGAGGTCCTGGCCGAAATTGGTTACGGCGCGGCTGAAATCGAGCAACTCAGAAACCAAGGCCTGGTCTAGCGCAGCGGCGCGTTGGGGGATTTGGCCTATATCGGCCTTAGCAAATTGACCGGCGCCGGTCTGGGCGCGCCCCCCGGCGCAAGCCGCGTTCCCAACCGCGCCCACCGGACGATATCGACTACAACCGCGCCTTTGCCCGGCGCGGCATCACAGTCGAGCATACGATTGGTCGGCTGCGCCGTTATCAGGCGCTGACCCAAATGGATCGCCAGCATCGCTTGCAGCACACTGCGCGCGTGATCGCCATCGCCGGCTTGGTCAATCGGCAACTGCGCAGCCGCTTGCCGGCCTGCTAATTTACTCCACGGGGTAAGGGGCCACGCGCACTCGCGTCTTAGCATGCAGATTATCTACTGACCACTATTCACCGTCCACAACATCCACCGAATCAACGATGCCCACAATCACGGAAATGACGGCGGCGTCGGGGTTCTGGAGCACCTGGCGGGCGCCGGAACCTTCGCGGTTGACGAGGACAGTATCGCCGATGCCGGCCTGGGTGTTATCGAGCGCCAGGAAGTCGCCGTCTTCGGCCTGGCCGGGGAGGCCGAGGGGCTGTACCACCAGCAGGCGCCGCCCCTTGTAGTGCGGGTGGCTGAAGGTGGTGACGACGGTGCCGACGACGCGGGCGATGATCACGTTAGCTCCACCTGGAAGCGGGCAGCCTCTTCGCTGCGCGGCGGGCGCGCCTCGGGCCGCCAGCGGAACTTGGCCAGGGCGGGGTTGGGCCGGCCCTCGGCGGCATCGGCAATCCAGCCGCCCAGCACTGGCGCGAACTTGAAGCCGTGGCCGCTGCCGCCGGTGGCCATCACCAGGCCCTGGCGGTGGGGGTCGCGGGCGATCCAGAAGTGACCGTCCCAGGTGTCGCAGTACAGGCAGACGCGGGTGTAGACAATGGGCGCATCGGCCAGGGGTAATAACTTTTCGGACAGCCACTGGCGCAGGCGGGCGGTTTCGCCGGCGTTGACCACGCGCTCGGGCGACTCGGGCGCGAGGACGCGGCCATCGCCGTGGTTGGCCACCTTGACGACGCCCTCGTGGGGGTGCAGCGGAAAGCCATAGTAGCCGGTGTTGGTGATGTCGGCGCAGAAGACCGGGAAGCGCTCGGCGGCGAACAGCTCGGGCTGGGCGGGCTGGAGGTGGAAGACGGGCATGCCGTTGGAGCGAAAGAAGCCGGCGGTCCAGGGCAGCACGTGCGGGGTCCACGAGCCGGCGGCCATGACGACCGTATCGGCCGGGAAGCGTTCGCCCTCGCGGGTGGCCACGCCGGCGATGCGCGAGCCTTCTTCAAGGAAATGGGAGAACGTTTGACCCGCGTGCAGGTGGACGCCGGCGGCCTGGGCCTCGACCAGCAGTTGGCTCACCACGCGGCCGCTCTGCGCGAAGCCGCCAGCCGGGTTGAAGTAGCCGTCGACGTAGCCGCCATCGGCCCAGGCCGGGAAGCGCCGGCGGATGGCGGCGGCATCCAACCGCTCGGGCGCGTGGCCGTGCTGGGTGAGGAGCCGGAAGCTCTCGTGCTCGAAGCCGCCGGGGACCATGGGCGTGGGGGTGGTGAAGAGGAGGCCCACCTCGTGAAAGAGCGGGGCTGGCCACTGCTGGTTCCAGCGGCGCCAGCCCTCCAGGGCCACTTCCATGGCGTTGAGGTAGTCCTCATCCGGGCCATAATCGAGACGGATGGCCTTGCTGATGTCGGTGGAGGCCGCGAGGGGATGGGGCAATGGCCCCGGATCGAGCAGGTGGACGGTGTGGCCGCGCCGCTGCAGCTCCAGCGCGGCGGTGA
>CAYUYN010000021.1:0-9442 GCA_964449185.1 uncultured Anaerolineales bacterium
CCGCCCCTCAACCCAGCCACACCTCCACACATTCTTCCCCCGCCCCCTCATCCAGGCTATAATCGCTCCACCCCGCAAACCCGTGCTTCACCCCGGAGACCCTGTATGGCCGAAACCCCTCGGCAAACCCAAGACCCCACCGGCGCGCCGGCGGTTGCCGGCCTCCAGGCCGCGGCCGACCAGGCCAGCGCTGCCTTCGATTACGAAAAGGCCGCCGCCCTGTACACCCAGGCGCTGGCCCGGCCCCACCTGCCGCCCGAGCTCGAATACGACCTGCTGGCCGCCCGCGCCCTGTGCCACACCCGGCTTGGGCTGATGGAAGCCCTGGCTGCCGATGGCCGCGCCCTGCAGGCACTGGCCGAGCGCCTCGATGCTGCGCCCGGCCTGGTGCGCACCGTGCTGCGCCAGGCCGCCACCGCCCTGGAAAACGCCCGGCTGGTGCAGGGGCTGGAACAGCGCGTGGCCGAGCGCACCACCGCGCTGGAGCAGCGCGCCGCCGAGCTGGCCGTCATCAATGCCGTGCAACGGGCGCTCGCGGCCGAGTTGGATATTCACGGCATCTATGAGGCGGTGGGGGAAAAACTGCGCGAGATCTTCAACGTTCAAACCGTGGCGATCTATTCCGCCAATATGCAGACGCGCAGCATGACCAGCGAGTATACCTTCGAAAAAGGACAGCGCCTTGAACCGATAAGCGTGCCCTTCAACTCTTTGCATGAATATGTGCTTGGGTTGGACAGTACCTTTGTGAAAAACGGCGACTTCCCACAATTTGCGGCTCACTTCAAGGACTATGAAGTCCCACAAGGTGAAATGCCCAAATCGGTGGTGCTCGTTCCGGTTGCCAGGAATAGAGACCTGGATTTGGTGGTGGCTCTTTCGTTGCAGGACATGGATGGTGAGAAGACATTTTCTGATCCCGATATCCGCCTCTTGGAAACACTCGCCAACAGCATGTCCGTCGCGCTCGAGAACGCGCGTCTCTTTGATGAGGCTCAGCAACGCACTGCCGCACTCATCGAAAGCAACAAAATTCAAGCCGCCCTCTATCAAATCGCGGAGGCCGCCACCGCTGCCGCGGATATGCCCGCCTTCTACCGGCGCATCCACCACATTGTGCGGGAATTGATGAGAGCGGAAAATTTCATCATTCAGGTGTACGAGCAGGCGACGCAGACGGTCAGCTACCCTTACGTGGTGGATACGCCAGGAGAACTGAAACCTGTGCCCCCGATGCCCATTGCCAACATTCGCAAAGGGCTGGCCTTCTATGTCCTGCAAACCGGTAAGACGCTGCACGCATCCAGTTCCCGGGTTGACGAAATGGTGGCGAGGGGAGAGATTGAACGCATTGGTTTAAGCGCGGAAGATTGGGTGGGCGTCCCCCTGCAAACCGACGGCGGTACGATTGGGGTGATCGCGGTGCAGCAATACGAGCCGGGTGGAGTCTATACGGAAGAGGACGTACGCCTGCTTGAATTTGTTGCCCAACACATTGCCACCTCCCTTGAGCGTGCCCGTGCGATTCAGGAAACCCAGCGCCTGCTCAAAGAGACCGAGCAGCGCGCCGCCGAACTCGCCATCATCAACAGCGTCCAGCAGGGGCTGGCGGCCCAGCTTGACATGCAGGCTATTTACGACCTGGTCGGCGATAAGATGCGCGAGATCTTCGCTGCCGATGTTGTCCAAATCAACATCTACGACCGCACCCGCAGTCTCTTGTCTTTCCCTTACTGTGTCGAGCAGGGCGAACGACACCAGCACGAGCCACGCGCGCCCTGGGGCTTTCGCAAGCATGTCCTTCGGACCCGTCAAACGCTCGCGGTCAACGAGAATGTCGATCGCCTGGCGGAGGAAATGGGCAACCCCACCCTCGCCGGACAAAGCGCGCAAGCGCTTGTCTTTGTGCCTCTGCTCGTCGGCCATGAGGTCATCGGCATCTTTTCACTGCAGAATATCGAGCGTGAACGGAAGTTCACACCGGCAGATGTTCGCCTGCTCACGACACTGGCCAGCAGCATGAGCATCGCGCTGGAGAACGCGCGTCTCTTCAACGAAGTGCAAAAACGCAACCAAGAGATTAGCGCAGCGCTTGAACAACAGACCGCCACGAGCGAGGTGCTGCGCGCCTTGAGCGGCTTCCAACCGGACCTGCGGTCGCTGTTGGAGATTATCGCCGTCAACGCCGCGAAAGTGTGCGCCGCGGACGATGCCCACATCTATCGCCTCGAGCTTGAGACGCTTAAAGAGTGGACTCACCGTGGGCCAATTCCGGGATTGGAAGCCGGCGAGTCGCTGCCGCTCAACCGCGGTTCCGTCATTGGCCGGGCGATCGTGGAGCGGCGGACCATCCACATACGCGATGCGGCTGTGGAGCTGGATGAGACCGAGTACCCAGTCAGCGCCCCCCTTCAACGCCGGTGGGGGTACCGCACGGTGCTGGCAACCCCGCTGCTCCGGGATGGAGAGCCGCTGGGGGGCATCGCCATCCGCCGCAGGGAGGTGCAGCCGTTTACCGAAAAGCAGATTGAACTGATCCAGACCTTCGCCAATCAGGCTGTGATTGCGATTGAGAACGCGCGTCTTTTCGATGAGACCAGGCGCCTGCTGGAGGAAACCACCCAGCGCAACGCCGAGCTGGCGGTCATCAACAGCGTGCAGCAAGGGCTGGCGGCCGAGCTGGACTTCCAGGGTCTCGTTAACCTGGTCGGCGACAAGCTGCGTGAGGTGCTGCGCACCGGCGACCTGGGCATCCGCCTGTATGACGCGGCCACGGGCCAGATCCACTTCCCCTACGAGTATGAGCACGGCCAGCGCCTCACCCTGCGGACGACCCCGCTGGACCAATCGCCCATGCTGCAGCGCATGCGGGTCACGCGCCAACCCATCGTGGTCAACGCCGACCTGGCGGCCCAAACCAACATCACGACTATCCCCGGCACCGATCTGGCCCGCTCCTTGCTGGCCGTGCCCATCCTGACGCGCGGCGAGACCACCGGGATGATCATCGTCGAAAACTTCGAGCGCGAGAACGCCTTTGGCGAGGCCGACACCCGGCTGCTGACCACCCTCTCCGCCAGCCTCAGCGTGGCGCTAGAAAATGCGCGCTTGTTCGATGAAACGCGCCGCCGCGCCAGCGAGATGGCGGCGCTGACCGAGATCGGCCGCGAAGTGTCGGCCAGCCTGGACCTGAATACGGTGCTCGCGCGCATCAGCACGCGCGCGCGCGAGCTGCTGGCGGGCGACGCCGGCGCCGTCTACCTGCTCGAGGCCGACGGCCTCACGCTCACCCCCATCGTGGTCGTGGGCAAGGACGCCGAGGCCATCCGCGCCAACGGCTCGCGGCTGGGCGCCGGCCTGATCGGGCAGATCACCGCCAGCCGCCAGGCCGAGATCGTCCTCGACTCGGCCAAGGACCCGCGCGGCGTGCACATTGCCGGCACCAGCGAAGAGGCCGACGGCGAGCAGATGATGGTGGCGCCGCTGCTGGCCGGCGAGCACATCATCGGCGCCATGAGCGTGTGGCGCACGCACGCGCGCCATCTGTTTGGCCCGGCCGACCTCAACTTCCTGGCGGGGCTGGGCCGCCAGGCCGCCATCGCCATCCAAAACGCCCGGCTCTTTGCCGAGGTCGAGCGCCAGCAGCGCTACTCGGAGGCGCTGGTGACCACCAGCCCGGTGGCCATCATCACCACCGATCTGGAAGACCGCGTGGCCTCCTGGAACCCGGGGGCCGAACGGCTCTTTGGCTACACCGCGGCCGAGGCCGGCGGCCGCCGACTGGATGAGCTCGTCGCGCGGCTGCCCGAGCTGCGGGCCGAGGCCGAAGCCAGGGCCGCGGCCCCCAACACCCTGGCCGCCCAGGGCCGGCTGGACGCCATCACCCGCCGCACCCGCAAGGACGGCACCCTGGTGGATGTGGAGCTGGCCGGCATGCCGGTGGTGGTGGACGGCCGGCAGGTCGGCCATATCGCCATCTACCACGACATCACCGATCTGCAGCGCGCGCGCCAGGAGGCCGAGTTGGCCAACCAGGCCAAGAGCGCCTTCCTGGCCACCATGAGCCACGAGATCCGCACGCCCATGAACGCCGTCATCGGCATGAGCGGCTTGCTGCTGGATACGCCGCTCACGCCCGAGCAGCGCGAGTTCGCCGAGATCATCCGCGCCAGCGGCGACGCGCTGCTGGGCATCATCAACGACATCCTCGACTTCTCGAAGATCGAGGCCGGCAAGCTGGAGCTGGAGCGCCAGCCCTTTGACCTGCGCGAGTGCGTCGAGAGCGCGCTGGACCTGGTGGCCGCCCGCGCCTTCGACAAGGGGCTAGACCTGGCCTACGACCTGGACGAGCGCCTGCCGGCCGCGCTGGTGGGCGATGCCGCCCGGCTGCGGCAGGTGCTGCTCAACACGCTCACCAATGCCGTCAAGTTCACCGATCACGGCGAGGTGGTGCTGACGATCAAGCAATCTGACGACATCCCCTTACCAACAACTAATTACCAATTACTCTTCTCCATCCGCGACACGGGCGTGGGCATCCCGCCCGACCGCATGAGCCGGCTGTTTCAGTCCTTCAGCCAGGTCGATGCCTCCACCGCCCGCAAGTACGGCGGCACCGGGCTGGGCCTGGCCATCAGCCGGCGGCTGGTGGAGCTGATGGGCGGCGCCATGTGGGCCGAAAGCCAAGGCGTGCCCGGCCAGGGCGCCACCTTCTGCTTCACCCTGCGGGCCGAGGCCGCCCCCGGCCCCGCGCCCGCCATGCCCGACCTGGACGGCGCGCAGGACCTGCTCGCCGGCAAGCGTGTGCTGATCGTGGACGACAACGACACCAACCGGCGCCTGCTCAGCGTGCAGACCCAGCGCTGGGGCATGCAGCCGCGTGAGACCGCCTCGCCCCACACCGCGCTGGCCTGGGTGCAGGCCGGCGAGCCCTTTGACGTGGCCGTGCTCGACATGCACATGCCCGAGATGGACGGGCTGACCCTGGCGCGCGCCCTCCGCCAGACGCGCGGGCCAGAGGCGCTGCCGCTGGTGTTGTTCACCTCGCTCGGCCGCCGCGAGCTGACGGCCGGGGGCGTGGTCTTTGCCGCCCACCTGACCAAGCCCCTCAAGCCCTCGGCGCTCTACAGCGCGCTGGTGGGCGTCTTTGTCCAGCGCCCAGCGCCCCGCGCGGTGGGCCCGGCCGCCGGCGCCCTCGTGGACCCGGGCCTGGGCACGCGCCACCCGCTGCGGCTGCTGCTGGCCGAGGACAATGTGGTCAACCAGAAGCTGGCCCTGCGCCTGCTCCAACAGATGGGCTACCGGGCCGACGTGGCCGCCAACGGCCTGGAAGCCCTGGCCGCCGTGGAGCGCCAGCCTTACGACGTGATTCTGATGGACGTGCAGATGCCGGAGATGGACGGCCTGGAAGCCACGCGCCAGCTCACCCGGCGCTGGCCGCGGCCCGCGCGCCCGCGCGTCATTGCCATGACGGCCAATGCCATGCCGGGCGACCGCGAGATGTGCCTGGCGGCCGGCATGGACGACTACCTCAGCAAACCCATCCGGGTGGAGGCGCTGGCCGAAAGCCTGCTCAACAGCCCGCCCCGCCCGGCGCCAGGACAAGCGCCAGGACAAGCGCTAGAAGCGCCGCCGCCCATGACCCTGCCGGTTCTCGACCCCGCCGCCCTGGACGAGCTGGCGGCCACCACCGACGCGGCCTTTGTCCGCGAGCTGATCGACACCTTCCTGGACGACACGCCGCGCCTGTTGGCCGAGATGCGGCGCGCGCTGGCGGGCGGCGAGGCCGAGCCTTTGCGGCGGGCCGCGCATTCGCTTAAGGGCAATGCGGCCAGCCTGGGCGCGCCGGCCGTCTCGGCGCTGGCCAAGGCGCTGGAGCAGAGCGGCAAAGGCGGCCAACTGGCCGAGGCCGGCCCACAGCTCGAACGGCTGGAGACGGCCTACGCGGCGCTGGCGCAGGCCCTCAAGGACTGGCCGGATGCGCGCCCCTAACCGCCCCGAGCGTGGCCGCGTGCTGGTGGTGGATGACAACAAGGTCAGCCGCCTGCTGCTGGCGCGCGGGCTGGAGCAGCAGGGCCACGCCGTGACCTTTGCCGCGAACGGCCGGCTGGCGCTGGACCTGCTGCGCGCGCAGCCCTTCGACCTGGTGCTGCTGGATGTGATGATGCCCGAGCTGGACGGCGAGCAGGTGCTGGCCACGCTCACCGGCGACCCCGACCTGCGCGACATCCCGGTGATTATGATGTCGGCCAGCGACGAGCTGGACAGCGTGGTGCGCTGCATCGAGCTGGGCGCCGAAGACTATCTGGCCAAGCCGCTCAACGCGGTGCTGCTGCGGGCGCGCATCAATGCCAGCCTGGAGAAGAAGCGCCTGCGCGACCAGCAGCGCGAGCTCATCCGCAAGTTCGCCACGCCCGAGGTGGCCGAGGAGCTGCGCCAGAGCGGCTTCGAGCTGGGCGGCAAGTACGTGGAGGCCACGGCCATGTTCTCCGACATCCGCGGCTTCACCCGCATCGCCGAGGCCCAGTCGCCGGCCGACACCATCGAGCTGCTCAACACCTATTACACGCTGATGTTTGACGCCATTGGCGGCCACGGCGGCGTGGTCAACCAGATGGTGGGCGACGGTCTGATGGCCATCTTTGGCGCGCCGGTGCCGCACGCCGACCACCGCCTCCAGGCCGTGCGCGCCGCGCGCGAGATGGTGGAGCTGGTGGAGCTCTTCAACCAGGAGCAGGCCGCGCGGCAGCGCGTGCAGATCCGCATCGGCGTCGGCATCGCCTCCGGCCAGATGATCGCGGGCTTCACCGGCACGCAGCACCGCGCGACTTATACCTGCGTGGGCGACACAGTCAACCTGGCCGCGCGCCTGGAAAGCTACACCAAGGTCGTGGGCCGGCCCATCCTGATTGACGAGAACACCCAGGCCGGCCTGGACGGCGCGCTGGCCGCCAGCGAGCAGGCGCCGGTGCAGCTCCCGGGCAAGAGCCAGCCCGTGCGGGTCTACGCCGTCGACACATCGTGAGCGCGCGCCCCATGTCCAACGACAGCGCTTCCCTCGAACAGCTCCTGCGCGGCGTGGCGCTGTTTGCCTCGCTGCCCGAGGGCGAGCTGGGCGTGCTGGCCCAGCACCTGCGCTGGCAGGAGTTCCCGGCCCAGGCCCTGCTGGTGCGCGAAGGCGAGACGGCCAGCCACTTCTATATCCTGGTCGAAGGCCAGGTGGACATCCTCAAGGCGCTGGACACGCCCGACGAGCGGCTGCTGGCCGTGCGCGGCGCGGGCACGGTGGTGGGCGAGCTGAGCCTGTTCAGCGCCGGCGGACGCTACACCGCCAGCGTGCGCGCCCGCACGGCGCTGCAAATGCTCGAGATGACGCGCGCGGAGTTTGACGCGCTGCTGCACCGGCACCCCGGCCTGGGCTATGGCATGGTGCAGACCCTCAGCCAGCGGCTGATCGAGGCCGAGCAGGTCACCATCCGCGACCTGCGCCAGAAAAACCGCGAGCTGACCCAGGCCTACCAGGACCTGGCCGCCGCGCAGGCGCAGCTCATTGAAAAGGAGAAGCTGGAGCGCGAGCTGGAGGTGGCCCGCCGCATCCAGCGCAGCCTGCTGCCGCGGGCCCTGCCCCGCCAGCCTGGCTGCGACTTCGGCGCGCTGATGGTGCCGATGAGCGCCGTCGGCGGCGACTTCTTTGACTTCTTCGAACTGGGCGAGGGCCGGGTGGGCCTCGTGGTCGGCGACGTCTCAGACCACGGCGTGCCGGCGGCGCTGTTTATGGCCATCACCCTCACCCTGCTGCGGGCCGAGGCCCGCCGCGCGGCCTCGCCCGCGGCCGTGCTCAAGCGCGTGGGCCGCGCGCTGACCGAGGTCAACGACGCCGAGATGTTTGTGACGGTGCTGTATGGGGTGTTCGACAGCGCGACGGGGGAATTTGCCTATGCCCGCGCCGGGCACGAGCCGCCGGTGATCGCGGACGCCCAGGGCCGGCCAGTGCCCCACCCGCTGGGGCGCGGCCAACTGTTGGGCATCTCTGACGAGCCGCTGGTGGAAGAGCTGCAATTGAGCCTGCCGCCCGGCGGCACTCTGCTGCTCTACACCGACGGCGTGCGCGAGGCCACCAGCCCCGATGGCCGCCTCTTCGGCGCCGAGGGCCTGCACGCGGCCCTGGCCGCAGCCCCCGCCACGGCCCAGGCCCTGTGCGAGGAACTGCTCGTGCGCGTAAAGCTGCACCGCGGCGAAGCAGCGCAGCAGGATGATATTACGATCGTGGCGGTAAGGTCGCGGAGGGAATAGAGATTGGAGATTAGAGATTGGTCAATCTCTAATCTCCAATCTCAGAGAGCGGGCGGGCTGGCTATTTGAATGGGCCAGTGCTGCAAGCCGCTGGGAAATCAAAATATCATCGCGCATCGTGTTGCGATCCGTCACAGACTCGTCAAGCGATTGTCATGACTGGTCTACGCCTGAGTGTATACCGGTAGGGAGGCGGCAGGAGGGGAACCAGCCTGAGACAAAAGACGTCTGGTAAGCAGGGCCTCTCCGCCTGCGCTGAACCAGGGCTATCGGCGGCGCTGGCGCATTCGGGCCGGCGCGTTTGGCGAAGGGGTAGGGCAAACGCGGCGCGTGCAAGACGCCGTTCTCGATTTTTGTGGCGCCATTACCGCTTGGGGCGAAATGTACAGAAAGAGCCAGCCGGGCCAGGGACTTGAGCGAGGTGCAGCGATGCGGCAACAGCCGGCAAAGCCGAGCAACTGCGACAGTTCTTTCAACTCATCCATGACATCATCAAGGCAGCCAGCGGTGCAGCAGCTACCGCCGCGGCCCAGCGCGTGCATCTAACCAGAGGAACACAGTGTTGATCCTGGCTGAAGAAGGCCGCCGGTCCGGGCGGAAACGACGGGTTGCCCTAACGCTGGCTGTGGTCCTGGTCGTAATCTGCCTCTCGAGCCTCGTGCTGGGTGCAGCCGTCGTCTGGCAGTCGCCTGTTTTCATACCCATTCAGGTCGGCAATAGCGAGATCGTCGTCGAGGTCGACCGTTCGCCCGATTGCGCGAACGGTATGCTAGGGATATGCGACATTGGCGGAACTGGCCTGACGTGGCTGTCCGTATGGCGCTACACCCGGCCGACACCTACGTCTCGAATGGCGCAGCGCCTGTTCGCGGTTCCGGTCGCACCGTAAGGAGACGACCGATGAAGGAGAGGCGAATCTCATGACTATACGGCATCTGCTCCTGTTATCCATCGCCGCGCTGGCTGCCGCCTGTGCTCCGCCTGGCGGGGAGACGCCTGAGGCTTTGGGCACGTCCGGCCCTGGGCTGCTCTCGAATTACGCCATGCTCGAGGGCGTGCTCAACGTCCCACGCCACCCGCTCGACACGACGATCCGGCCCACCGACCTGCACGGCGCTGAGTACGTCGGCATCGGCGCAGACAATGAAGT
>CAYUYN010000021.1:9542-21854 GCA_964449185.1 uncultured Anaerolineales bacterium
GGCCCACCGACCTGCACGGCGCTGAGTACGTCGGCATCGGCGCAGACAATGAAGTGTACCTGGTTGACTGGGCCAGCGGTGAGCAGACCCGAATTACGAACGACGGCCTGGCGAAAGGCGAAGCCTTGCTCTCCGAGCAGTACATTGCCTGGATCGCCTATTCCCGGCTGGCCGATCAGGAGCTGGCGCTGGCCGACGTCTACGTCTTGGACCGGCAGACCAGCGCCCAGCGGCCCATCACGCATCAACCGGCGCCGCGCATGCAGCTCGTGCTCGACGGCCACCGCCTGGCCTGGGCCGACAAACGCAACGAGCTCGACGGCCACTACACCGCCTACGACCTCTACGCCTACGACTTGGCCACGGATTCCGAAATCGCCGTTGCGGTCGCGCCCGGCGCGCAGCACCAACCCAGCCTGAGCGGCGACCGATTGGTGTGGGCCGATAACCGCGAGAGCCCAGAACGCGACTCGGTCCTCGCCGGTTGCGGCAACTGCAGCGACAACCGCTTTGACCTATACCTGTACGACTTCCACACACAGACCAGCCGGGTGCTGGTCGCCGGCGAGGGGCTCATGACGAGCCCATCAATCTCCGGGAGCCGCGTGGCGTGGATTGGCTATGAGGCAGCGCCGGCAACCCCATCCTCCGGTCCTGCAATAGGCCTCGGCGACGTCTACCTGCACGACCTGGATACTGGCCAGATACGACGCGTGACCCAAACGCCGCAGAGCGAGGAAGTCCCGATCGTAGCTGGCGACCGCCTGTTGTGGACCGTGCGGCACCCCTGCGACGTGGGCACCATCCAACACACGGGCGTCTATGTGCTCGACCTGAACACCGGCCAGGTGGTAGCGCTAACCAGCTACGTCGAGCCTTCGGCGCTGCTCGACGCGAGCGCCGCGCTGATCGTGGAAGGCTGCATGGTGGGCTTCGAGGCGTATGTTGTGCCGTTGGACTGAGCGGTTCTTGGTGAACCCACGCGAGGATGGTGAGCGGTGAAACGAAACGCCTGTCTGATCGTCCTGGTCTTGCTTCTGGCCGGCTGCGCTCCGGCTGCCCTTGAGCCCCCGGCCACGCCGACAGCGAGCGCTGCCCTGTTGCGCGATGCGGAGGCGATGGCGCAGGCGCTCGGCATTACCGTCGAGGAGGCGCTGAGCCGCAGCCTGGCCCAGGATGCGATTGGGGAACTCGGTGCGGCGCTGGAGGCGCAAGAAGCGGACACATTCGCCGGGTTGTGGATTCAGCACACCCCTGAGTACCGCGTGGTGGTGGCCTTCACGCGCGACGGCGCGCGGACCCTCCGGCCCTATGTCGAGGGCACCTCGCTTGAAAGCCTGATCGAAGTGCGGACCGCGGCCGTGACCCTGGCCGAGCTCAAGGCGGAGCAGGCGGAGGCCCACCGGCTGCTGGAGGCTCTGGGGCTGCCGGTCAGCTCCGGTCTCAACGTGCAGACCAACCAGGTGGAGCTGTATGTGACCGACCGGCCGCGCTTCGACGCGGCCCTCCAGGCCGCCGACGCCCGGCTGCCCGCGCACGTGGTCGTGATCACCATTTACGAGCCGCTCGGCGCGACGCCACCCTTTCCCGTGACGCCCGATGCTTCGATCCACATGCCGCAGCTCACGAGCCGCAGCCCGGCGTTCATGCTGGCGCTGCTGGAAGGGACGTTGGTCGTCCAGGACGGCTGTCTGCGCATCACCCGCGACGAAGGCAGTAGTCACCTGATCGTCTGGCAGCCGGACTATTTCCTGAACAGCCGCGAGGGCACCACAGAGATCCTTGATCGCAACGGAGTCGTGGTCGCGCAGGTCGGGGAAGCGGTCCGCATGGGGGGCGGCGAAGTGCCCGTTGAAGCATTTGAGCGCAACCTGCGCGAGCCCTTGCCGGCGGCTTGCACGGGCCCCTACTGGGTCATGGGCGAAATCGAATCGTTGGAGGCGCAGTCCATCCCCGACATCTTCGTCGATCTGCTTGGCGGCACAGTACTATTCTTCTCCCAGTCAATGCCCGCTCCCGACGAAGACGGTCTTTCCGGCGCGCTCACGCTCGACGCGCAGGGCTGCCTGCGCGTCGGGGGTTACGCTATTCTGTGGCCACCCGACGTCTATTGGCGCGACGATGTCCAGCCTCTGCGCTTTGTCCAGGTCGAGGGCGCGAGCGAGAGAACGGTGGCCGTATTAGGCGAAGACGTGCAACTCCGCGGGGCAGTCCGCACCCCCGCTGACTATCGGTTCTTTGAGAACAAAGTCCGGTGTGAAGGACCCTACTGGGGCATCGCGCACGTGGAGCAAGTCAAATGAGACATCGGCTTTTGATCGTGCTCCTTCTGGCCGGCTGTAGCAGCCCACCTTCCGCTTCGCCAGAAATGATCCAGCCGACCTCATCTGTGCAGCCTGCCACGGCCAGTCGTCCAACGCCCAGCGCCGAAATCACGCCTGCGGTCAGCCCCAGCCCGACCGAGGCGCCTGCTTCTGATGTGCCGACGGCAGACCCAACGGCCGACCTGTTTCGGCCCGTGGCTGAAGCGGCCTGGGCACGCTTCGACAGCTGGTCGCCCGATAGCCAATGGGCCGCCTACTGGCTATCGACGGCCGAGCACATCGCCAACGTGACCGGAAATGCCGCGCCGGGGACGTTGAATCTGCTCAACGTGAAGACGGGCGAGGCCTGCGTGCACGCGCAGTTTGTCAGCCACGAATACGGCCGCCATTTGATCTGACTGCCCGATGGTCAGTTCGTCTCCTTGACCAGCGATCCTCTACAACGAGGGCATCCCTGCCGCGACGACTTTGTCGCCATCGATCGGGCAGGGCTGATGCTCCCGGCAGCGCCTGATCCGTCGCTGTCGCCGGGGGGGGACTACCAGGCGACCACCACCGTCATGACCAGCACCTCTGGCCTGCTCAGCCTGTCTACATCCATCGTCGTCACGCCCACCGGCCAGGTCATGAACACCGTACCTTGGAGCATCGACCAGCGCCTGGGGGAGATGGGTCTGGGCGGGGCGTGGATTACGGATCGGCTTTTCCTGATCTACGAGACGCTCCCACAAGGGCCACTGCTGATCGATGTCGGGGGTGATGTGATCCAGATCGCCCCCGACCTGTTTGGCGTGCCAACGGACCCCGGCTGGCCGGCGGTATTTTACAGGGCCCAAGCTTTCATGCAGCCGGGCACTCAAACTTATCATCTGATACTGTCTGCCGGCGGGGAAGAGCGCCTCTTCCCGCCCGTTCGACTCTATCACTCAGAAATGGGCCAAGTGGAAGAGATGCCGTTTGCCCACCTATGGTCACCCGCCTTCTCACCCGACGGTCGCTATCTGTTGTTGGACGCTCGGCCAGATCGAGATGGCTATGAGTGCAATGCGTACATCGTTCCGCTGGATCGAGGTCACCAAGAAAGGGATCTATGCGCACACGCCTCTGGCCTATGCTCGTAGGAGGTGCGTTATTGTTGGCAGCCATGCTGAGCTGCGCGTGGCAGGGCGATACCCCTGCCCCGGCCCTGGGCGTGCTAGTGGACGGGAACCTGGGTGTCGTTGAAGTAATGGTCGGCGGGGCTGCCGAACAAGCCGGCGTACAAGTTGGCGATGTGCTTGTGGCCCTAAACGGCACCGCCTTGCCCAGCGTGGATGATTGGCGCACCGCGGTCAGCAGGATCGAGGTGGGCCTGGACTACGACCTGACCGTTCAGCGAGCAGGACAAAGCACAACCTTGCGTGTCACGTCGTTACCGCATCCACCTGAAAACCGTGACCCGGGCGTGACACCGACAGTGGTGCCAACCGGCATTTATAGTGTTTGGTTACTACCGGAGCCCTGATGGACAAGTGCTATCAAAACCAATGCCGGCAGGAGCCGGGCTGGCCTTGATGGCCAGCGTGATCGTTCGTGGGAGGGCTAGATGATGAAGTCAACCAGTCGCCCCGGTATATTGGCGCTTGTCGCGATGATCGCCGTGAGCGGCTGTCAAGCCTCGCCAACTCCAGCGGGTGCGCATGTGATGTACGGCATGAGCGCCATCCTGGATAGCCAGCCATTGCCGCAGTTAGTCACGATTACAGCCGAAAGCTGTTTTGACGGCTACGGGGGCTACACCCTATCCTTTTCGGCTGTGGCCGACATGATCCCCGAAGCGATTGACGACGAGATCCGATTGGACTTGACGATCCAGATGACGGATATCTCGCAGGTGCCCTTGGGCCAAACTGTGGATGTCGCGAATAAGAGCTCGCTGCAACTCTCTGCCGCCGCCACCGTGTTTCGGCCGCCGCCCCAAGGTGCCTTGACGACCGCCACGGGGACCATCACGCTAACAGCGCTGTCCTATGGAGAGATGAGCGGCTCGACCTCGCTTGCGTTTTCTGATCCCGGCGATGTAAACCCGGTCGTGCAAAACTCACTCGCCTACGAAGTGACATTCACCAATTTGGCGATAACCCACTACTGCCCTGAGACTTAAGGCCAAACACACCCGAAAGCCTATGAACGAACTGCTGAGGCTCGTCGATGACTGAGCTTGTAAGGGCAAAAATAAGGCATAAGGGTAATGGGCCGCCCGGGCCGCCCGACAATGTCGTTTTCATTCCGCTTCATCCAGCCAATCCCCCTCGTTGGGCGTTGGGCCACGCGTCGAATGAGGGGTATTCTGCGTCTCACCGAAACCGAGCCCAAGCCTAGCGCGGCAAGCAAGGAGAAAAGGGAGGATGCGCGTGAAAAGCAACTGGCCTGCCGTATCTACCCTGCTGCCGATCATGCTTGTATTGTCCGGCTGCACGCCAATAGAGGGTGTCGTTCCGACGCTCGAGGGAGCCGTTTATGCACCGACGGTCGTGCCCACCGAAGCGCCCCCGGCGCCGCCGGCCGATCAAACCGCCGTTGCTGCCGAGGCGACTCGCTTCGCGACGCAGTTTGCCGGCGAGCAGGCCGCAATCATCACCCGGGCCACGGCCGACCCGTTCCCGACTGCTCAGGCGGTCAGGACAGAGTCCGGTCAGCCGTCGCTGACCACCGCCCGGCGCGGCGGCCTCTCCGTTGAAGTTCGGCTTTCGAGGGGCAGCTACCTGGCGGGCGAAGGCGGACAGGCCGAAGTCACGCTGCGCAACGATGGGCCAGAACTGGTCTTCGTCACCGGGGGGAGGGACTCGCTCTTCACTGCCGTATTGCTGGACGAGCAGGGTCAAGAACCGGATCCGTGGCCCTGGCCGCCGGTCAGCATGCCTGGCATGCCGCGCCTGGCTGAGCTTGGGCCCGGCCAGACCCTGACGGAGACCGTCATCTTCCAGGTGCCACCGTTTGAGGCCAGCGTGGCGCCTAGCTTCACGCTCTGGCTCGAGACCCGCTTCAGCCGGGCCTCGCCTGCAAACCAGGCCGGACCAGACAACGTCTGGCTGCGTCTGGAAGCAGGGCCAATCCCGGTCCAGCTCCATGCGCCCACGGCCGACCAATGGCTGCAGGCCACGCTGAATGCCGACCACTCGGGCTGGAACCTGCGCGTGACGAATGCGGCCGGGCAGGTGCCGGTTGGCCCACTTTCGGGCGCGTTGGAGGCAGCCACGTTCAGCAGCCTTCATGCCCGCCCACTGCGCGAGAGTGCCGCTGGCACCTGGTCAGCAACCTGGGACCAGGATAGCTACAGCGAGGGTCAAATCACAGTTCGCGCCTGGGTGGCTGCGCCGGGCTACGTCACCGCCGCCGTGACCCAGACCGTCCCAGGCACGGGCGACGCCAGGAACCTCTTCGACACGGGCAGTGAACTTCAGATCCAGACCTACCCCACCTTCGAGGCTGCTCAGGCGGCACTTGACATACCTCTCTTCAGGCTGGGCGATTTGCCAGCAGGGACGACCCTGGAATCGATTCAGGTCGAATCCAGCGCCGACCGTGATGCACGCTGGGTCACCGTACGTCAGATATATCGATTACCCGATGGTGCGCGGCTTGAGCTGGCGCAGTTTTACACGAACCAGCAGTATGACAGTGCCGGCTGGGGCCAGGCGCGCTACAATGCGGAAGCGCGGGCCGCGAGCGTGGGTGGGCAGCCCGCCTATCTGGTCCAACGTTTCGGCTGGTGGAGCCTGGATTGGAAGATCGGCAATGACGGCTTCGAGCTGCGTGTGCCCGTGGAGGCCCTGCCCGCGTCGGGCGTGATGGCCCTGGCCGAGGGCGTGCGGCCATAACTTGCCGGGACAGATTGACAAGTGCCTTGGAATGTTGCTGCCTCGAGCCAGGCCCGGAAGCGCCCCGGCCATATTACCAATCCGTAATGGGGCATGACCAAACGGTATTGCCCGCGATAACGGCCTGTAACGGGCAGGCGCTACAGTGAACGTGGGTGAACGTGGCGCTTGCCGGCGGGAATCGTTACCGCCCAGGTTCGCCTTACACGCCAGTCTTACGGGTGCAGAGCACTGACGGTCAGGTGATTCATGTCGAGGCGAATGACATCCCAGCCGCTATGGTCGACTCGCGGGCACGAAATGCGCCTCATGGTTTTGACACCGGCCGTTTGCTGCAGGCCGACGTGACGAATGGCCGCGTCTCCGCGCTCGACGTGGGCGACGCCGCGGTGCTCTCCCCCAGCAACGCACGAGTGGCTTTCATCGAATATGGCGCCGCAGTGGTCCTGGTGCTGCGCGAGTTCGCCACCGGCCATGAGCAGCGGTGGCCGCTCCAGGCTGGGGTGATCGAAGGACGTACGATACGCGCAGGCGGCATCGCTTGGTCGCCCGACGAACGTGCGCTGGTGCTGACGGTGGCGGCCGGCAGTCTTTGTGACCTTCAGCGGCCGTTGTTTACACTGGTGCGCCTTGACGTAGCGGCGACCGACAGCGCGAGCGACCCAGTCCAATTGATAGAGCGGCCGCTGATTGAGGCGGGGCGACAACTCATTGGCGCCGTGGACTGGCCGGCGCGCGACAAGCTCCTCGTCCAAGATTGGAACGGTTCTTCATGGTGGATTGACGTTGACACGGGCGAGGCAACAACGGCGCCGCCCGCTCGGTCACCCTAGCTCGGTCGTGGCTCGCCGCGAGTCACCAGGCCTTCGTCTGGTTTGCGCCCGCTTCGGCTGTGCTCACGAGCCGCATCTGGTCACTCCCGAAAAGGCTTCCTGATCCTGCACGATTGGCGAAGCGGATGTTGCGTAGCATGGGCGCCGTAAGCACAACCTGTGCCTAAAACTATCTCCCGGCTCTCCGTCCGCTTCGCGACGCCAGTCATTGAATTGTAGGAGCGGGCTTTGCCCGCGATAGACTTCTTGGCAGAATCAGTTCTCCTCCGCGACCATCAAGTACGCCTTCGTCGCTTCCTTCTCCTCAAACAAAATCCGCAGCAGCTCGGCATAGTTCTCCAGCCCCCGCACCGGGTGGCTGAGCAGGCGCGCCAGCCAACCCGGGTAGCTGGACTCGGACAGGGCGAAGTCGAGGACGCCTTGCTCGAAGTAGCCGCGGTGCGCGTTGACCGTGCCGAACATCAGCTTGTTGCCCAAGACAAAATCTAAATTCAGCTTGTCGCTCTGCACCTCGGTGGTGCGTTTGCCGCCGGTGATGGACGACAGCACCAGCACGCCGTTCTTGCCCAGCACGTTCGCCGCGTCGAAGACGATGGACGAGACGCCGGTGGCCTCGAAGATCAGGTCAAACGGGCCGTGCTCGCGCGCGGCCGCGTCGAGGGCCGTTTCCTTGGTGCTGAGGTAGCGGGCGCCGATGACGTCCAGCAAGTCGCTCTTTGGATTTGGGCGCGGCGTGCGGGCAAAGACGCTCACGTCCAGCCCGCGCAGGCGCAGCACCAGGGCCGCCAGCACGCCGATAGGCCCGGCACCCATGACGGCGGCGCGCTGCGGGCGCCACACCTTGAGGCGGCGCTGGATCTCATAGGCCTGGAGGATGCCCTTCTCCACGATGCTCATGGGCTCCAGCAGCACGCCGATGTGGCGCAGACCCGGCGGCACCTTGACGATGTACTCGGGATCATCCACGTACAGCTCGGTGGTGTAGCCGTGGCGCAGGTTGATGCCGCGCTCGTAATAGGTATCGTCGGACGTCATGTCGTAGGTGCCGATGACGTCGTAGAGGGAATGGCCGGGGCGGCGCACGGTGGCCACCACGTAGTCGCCGGGCCGCAGCTCGGTGACGTTGGGGCCTACCTCCAGCACGCGGCCCAGCGACTCGTGGCCGGTAACCAGGAAGTCATAGCCCTCCGGCGCCGCGCCGTACTCGCCCAGGTGCAGCTCCTTGTCGGTGCCGTCCACGCCCACCTGGAGCACCTTCACCAGCACGCCGCGGCCGTTGGGCACCTCGTCGAGCTTGGGCGTGGGCAGATCGACCAGGCGGGCCGTGTGGGCCTGGCGGGGGGTAATACCAAGTGCCTTCATGGTGATGCTCCTCTTGATAGGGTAACTGGTAATTTGTAACTGGTAATTGAATCGTCAATCACGCTTCGCAAGCCAATTACGAGTTACCAATTACCAATTACTCTCTTTCACTCCCACCGCTTTGCTGAATGAGTTTCGCGACCAGCGCCGTCCAGCCGGTCTGGTGGCTGGCGCCGAGGCCGGCGCCGTTGTCGCCGTGGAAGTATTCGTGAAACAGGACATGGTCACGCCAGTGCGGGTCAGACTGGAAGACCTCGGTGGCGCCGTAGATGGGGCGGCGGCCGTGCTCGTCGCGCAGGAACAGCCGCACCAGGCGGCGCGACAGCTCCTGCGACACTTCCCACAGCGACAGGTACTGGCCCGAGCCGGTGGGGCACTCCACGCGGAAGTCGTCGCTGTAGTAGTGGTGGAACTTCTGGAGCGATTCGATGATCAGGTAGTTCACCGGCATCCAGATCGGCCCGCGCCAGTTGGAATTGCCGCCGAAGAGGCCGGTGTTGGACTCGGCCGGCTGGTAGTCCACGCGGTACTCGGCGCCGTCCACGCGCAGCAGGTAGGGGTTCTGTTGGTGAAATTTCGAGAGAGCGCGCACGCCATAGTCCGAGAGGAACTCGGTCTCGTCCAGCATGCGGCGCAGGATGCGCTTGAGGCGGTGGCCGCGCATGAGCGCCAGCAGCCGGCGGTTACCGGCGCCCGGCTCCTGCCAGCGCGAGACCAGCGCCGACAGGTCCGGCCGGTTTTCCAAGAACCATTCCAGCCGCCGCCGGAAGCGCGGCAGGGCCTCCAGCAGCTCTTCGTCGATGGTCTCCACGGCAAAGAGCGGGATCAGCCCGACCATCGAGCGCACCTTAAGCCGCTGGTAGTTGCCCGGGCCCAGGTGGAGCACGTCGTAGGGGAACTCATCTTCCGGGTCCCACAGCTCGATGCCCTTGCCGGCCAGGTTGTTCATGGCCTGGCTGATGTACATGAAGTGCTCGAAGAACTTGGTGGCCACGTCTTCATAGGCCACGTCGTAGCGCGCCAGCTCGAGGGCGATGGTCATCAGATTGAGGGCATACATGCCCATCCAGCTCGTGCCGTCGCTTTGCTCCAGGCGGCCGCCGGTGGGCAGCGGCGCGCTGCGGTCGAACACGCCGATGTTATCCAGGCCCAGGAAGCCGCCCTGGAACAGGTTTTTGCCGTCGGCGTCCTTGCGGTTGACCCACCAGGTGAAGTTCAGCAGCAGCTTGTGGAAGACGCGCTCGAGGAAGAGCGTGTCGCCCTCGCCGCGCATCTTCTTCTCGATCTTGTACACCCGCCAAGCCGCCCAGGCGTGCACCGGCGGGTTGACGTCGCCAAAGGCCCACTCGTAGGCGGGGATCTGGCCGTTGGCGTGCATGTACCACTCGCGCAGCATGAGGATGAGCTGGCGCTTGGCCAGGTCGGGGTCGACCATGGCCAGGGGGATGGTGTGGAAGGCCAGGTCCCAGGCCGCGAACCAGGGGTACTCCCACTTGTCGGGCATCGAGATGACGTCCTGGTTGTTCAGGTGCAGCCACTCGGCGTTGCGTCCGCCGTGGCGCGCGTCCGGCGGCGGCGGGCCGGCCGGGTCGCCCTTCAGCCAGCGGTCCACGTCGTAGTGGTACCACTGCTTGCTCCACAGCAGCCCGGCGAAGGCCTGGCGCTGCACGCTGCGCTCGTCGTCGTTGAGCTGGTCGGCCTGCACCGCCGCGTAAAACTCGTCGGCCTCCTGGCGGCGCTGCGCGAACACCGCGTCGAAGTCGGCGAAGGGCGTGGCCTCCGCCCCGGCGTTGGCGTCGTCGGTGAGGCGCAGGCGGATGGTGACGCTGCCGCCGGGCGGGACCAGCAAGCGGTAATGGGCGGCGGCCTTGGTGCCCGCGCGGTCGGGGTTGACCCGCTCCCCCTGCCCGTACACCACGGCGTCGTTGATGCCGTCCTTGACGTAGGGCTGGTCGTTGGGCGCGCCCCACAGCCGCTGCTTGTTGGTGTCGTTCTCGGTGAAGAGCAGGTCTGGCGCCTGGCCATCGGGACCCGCGTCGCAGTGCAGCCAGCGCTCGCCCAACTCGGGATGCCAAACACGCAGCGTGCTGTCGTTGAGGGCGCTCAGCTCAGGGCGCGGCGCGTCGGGGTTCAGCCCCCAGGACCAGGTGTTGCGGAACCAGGCGGTGGGCAGCAGGTGCAGCTCGGCGGCCTCCGGCCCGCGGTTGACAGCCGTTACGCGCAGCAGCAGGTCGTCCACCGCGCCCTTGGCATACTCCACAAAGACGTCGTGGTAGCGGTCGCCTTCGAAGGCGCCGGTGTCGAGCAGCTCGAACTCCAAGGCCTGGCGGCCGCGGCTGCGGTTCTCGTCCACCAGCCGGCCGTAGGGGAAGGCGGCGTGGGGGTACTTATACAGCAGGCGCATGTAGGAATGGGTGGGCGTGCTGTCGAGGTAGAAGTAGATTTCCTTGACGTCTTCGCCGTGGTTGCCCTGTGGGCCGGTCAGGCCGAAGAGGCGCTCTTTGAGGATGGGGTCCTGGCCATTCCACAGCGCCAGGGCCAGGCACAGGTTCTGGCCGCGGTCGCACACACCCGCCAGGCCGTCTTCGTTCCAGCGGTAGGCGCGGCTGCGGGCGTGGTCGTGGGGGAAGGAGTCCCAGGCTTCGCCGGTGGCGCTGTAGTCTTCGCGCACCGTGCCCCAGGCGCGCTCGGACAGGTAAGGTCCCCATTTCTTCCAGTCGACGCCGCGGCTGCGGTGAGCCTCCAGGCGGTTGTGCTCGGCGGTGGTGGGGTAGGCCATGCGAATTCTCCTGTTTACGTGCGGAGCGGCTGCCGTGCTAGGCCACTATACGGCCGGCCGCGGCGGGTGAATGCGCCTTCATGCGGCCGTGTAGGGTTGGTCTGCCCGCCGGCCCAAATGTTACCGGAGCGGCCGGTGGCGTAAGGCTAACACAGGTAAGCGATTTGGACATCTGTCGTTGGTCAGGTATCGCTGGTCGTTGGTGTAGAGGTTGGCGCCGACCTAGAGGGTCTCGGGCAGGTCGGGGCGCTCCACCGACTGGGCCAGGGTCCAGGCCTCGCCGCTGTCCACCGGCCGCTTGTACAGATGGAACGTGCCGCCCACCCGGCCCACGCGCAGCTCGGCCGCGCCCGAGGGCTAACTGGGCCCGTCCCACGCGCTGACGCTGTCCACCGTGGTCTTCGTCTCCACCGACAAGCCGTTGCCGTCATTGCCCACCACGATAAACACATAGTTCTCGCCGCTGCCGGTGCCGTCGCGCGCCATCACGCCGCCGAGCTGCACCGAGCCGTCACCGCCCGGTGCCCGCGGGCGCGGGTCATGCCAAAGTCTCCGCGCTACAACAACTGCCGCAGCTCCTCGGTGAGCTGCTCGGCCAGGTCCGGCCGGCCGTGGAACTGCGCCGGGGTATTTTGGTAGTGGGCGATGCGCCACTGGCCCGCGTGCCGGACGGCGACCAGGGTCTGGATGGCGTTGGTGGTTGGGTTGAGGTCGGTTTTGCCGGGCGGCAGCAAGCCGGCCACCGCGCGCAGCAGCGCGACCGCGGGGCCGAGCAGGCGCACTGCGCGGACGATGCCCACGTAGGCGCCGGTGACGTGGTCGGCAAAGATGCGGGTCAGCTCGCGGCTTAGCTCGTCGGGCCCGCTCATCTGGCTGCCGTCGAAGCCCACCGCCTGCCCCTGCTCTTCAAACAGCGCCGCGAAGGCCCGGGCGTCGCGCCGGTTCCACGCGTCCAACAAGCTCTGATACAGCGCGCTCACCTCGGCGCCCTCGGGCGACAAGGCGGCGGGCAGTCGAATGTTGGCGGGGCTCATACATGGCCTCCTCGGCGCTGGGTTCAGCGCCGCTGCTGATGGGCGGTGTCGATGGCGATTTTCAAATTGTCCCAAGGCGTGTCGCCGGGCACGGTGCAGTCGGCGGCCAGCATAAAGCGC
>CAYUYN010000022.1:0-21790 GCA_964449185.1 uncultured Anaerolineales bacterium
GGGCACGGCGGCGCCCGCGCCGGGCGTCGCGCCATTGGCGTCGGCGGGCGGCGGCTCGGGGTTGATGGCCTTGTCGAGCGCGGCCAAGTCGGCGCCGTGGTAGCTCCAGGCGGCGCGGGCGTACTGGTTCTGCAGGGGCACGATGATCTTGTCGAGCTGTTCCTCGGGCGTCAGGCCCTCGGCGCCCTCCGCGAAGGGCATGGCCATCTGCACCAGCGTGGCCGTCACGGCCTTCACCAGGAAGCCGCGGCCCGGCGGCAGCTCCTTGGTGATAGAGAAGTTGCCGCGCGCGCCCATATAGCGCACGGCCTCGTAGTCCTGCAGCACGAGGGTGTAGCGCGCGCCCTCGGCGCGGCGGCGCAGGTCGTCGGCGCTGTTGCGCATGATGTTGAGCGTGCCGCCCATCACCAGGTGCATATTCTTGCCCTTGCCCACCTCGGCCAGCATGGACAGCAGGGGCTCGGTCTTCTGGAAGGCGCCCTCGGCGTCGTCGTAGTGGTCCAGGATGACGTAGATGGCGCGCCGGGTGTTGTCCTGCGCGGTGAAGACCTCCGGCTGTCCCTGGAGCCGCGCGATGACTTCCTCGTCAAACTCGGCGCGCAGGCGCTTGATGACCTCGGCCAGTTCCTTGGCGTTGGACGCGGTCGCCAGCACGTGCGGCAGCTTGTCCAGCGTGGTTTCGCCGCTGCTGCCGATGTTGTAGAAGCGCCGGGAGGCGTCGGACGGGTCGATCAGCACCAGGGCGGCTTGGTCGGGCGTGTAGCTGTGCGCCAGGGACAGCATCAGGGAGCGCAGCACGGTGGTCTTGCCGGTCACTGGCGGGCCAACCACGATCCAGTGTGGGCCCTTGGCGCCAAACTCCGCCAGGGTGGGTTCGCGGTCCAGGTCGTTGATGCCGACCGGCACCGCCTTGTTGGGCAGGCCCTGACCCATGGGCGGCAGGATGCTGGCCACCGGCACCAGCTTGGCCAGCGGCTCGACGGTCTTGGGGCCGCGCGCCTTGAGGCTGGGGTCCTTGGCCTTCATGGCCGTCCAGGCCTTCTCCATGCGCTGCGCCATCTCGCGGTAGTAGTCCGTTTCGCTTTCGCCCTCGCCCACCGGGATAGCGGTCTGGAACTCAAGCGGGATGGGCTTGTCGCCCACGAGCTGGATGGCCAGGCCGCGGCCCGGCTCGTCGTTAAAGCTGGCCCAGCCGCGCCCGACGATCATGGTGTAGTCGGACGGGTCGGGCATGGTCAGAGCCAGGCGCTGGCCCAGCAGGTTGAAGAGCTTGTTGGGCACATCGCCAAACAGCGTGCCGGTGACCACGAAGTACACTCCAAAGGTGCGGCCGTCGCGGATCATCATGATCAGGTCGTACTGATAGCGCTCGAAGGCTTCCTTGAACTCCGAAACGTTGTCCACCACCACGACCACCGCCGGGAAGGGGTGAGTGGGGTTCTTGGCGTTGTAGTCGGCCAGCGAGTCGTAGGACTGCAGCCTCTGTTGGCGGTCGTCGATGGTGTGGCGCACCATGCGCAGCAGGCGCTCGACGCGCTCTTCTTCGTTGGTGTCCACGATGCCGGCCATGTGCGGCAGGTTGCGCAGGCCCTTGAGCCCGCCGCGCCCAAAGTCCAGCGCGTAGAGGTGCAGCTCGGCCGGCGAGCGCTGCGCCGCCAGCGACATGATCAGCGTCTTGAGGAAGACGGTCTTGCCGCGCCCGGCCGCGCCAAAGAGCAGCACCGGGTCCGCCGTCAGGTCGATTTCCAGCACGCGCTGCTCGGCCCGATACGGGTTGTCCACGATGCCCATGGCGGCCTTCAGGTCTTGCGTGGCCAGGCCGTCCACGGGCTTCCACAGGGGCGCCGCGGCTTCATTCTCCATCCACCCGGCCAGCATCGGGTTGAGCACCACGCTCGGGCCGCGCTTGCCCAGGTCGATGTAGGTGGCGTCCACCGGCTTGTTGAGCGGCAGGGTGGTGGGCAGGGGATCGGGCCAGGGCTTGAACTGCTTGGGCACGCCATCGCGCCGGGCCTGGGCGGCCAGGGCGCCGACGATCCAGTCGATCATCAGTCCCGGCTTGTTTTCGGGCCGCAGGTTCATGGCCTCCAGGATTTCCTCGGTCGAGTACACGCTGTCGGGCTTGGTGTCGGTGTATTCCTTGCCGGCCCAGGCCACCTGCACCTCGCTCAGACTGCCGCCGCCCACCTGGATGTAGCCGCGGCCGCCAATGGCCGGGAGCATGGCGGCATCGGGCCGCTTGAGCAGCTCCTTGCTGTCGTCGGCCGTCTCCACGCGCAGGCAGATGCGGAACTTCATGTTCGACCGCATCTGGTCGGTGACCGAGCCGGCCGGCCTCTGCGTCGCCAGGATGAGGGTCACGCCAAAGGCACGGCCCAGGCGCGTGATGCTCTCAAACTGCGCCTTGTACTCCGGGTTCTGCGCGATCATCTCGGCGAACTCGTCGACGATGATAAACAGGTGTGGGAAGGTGTTGGGCAGCGGGTCCCCTGGCCGCAGCTTGGGGATCACGCGCTTGCGGTAGTCCACCAAGTCGCCGACGCGGCCATCGGCCAAGAGCTTGGAGCGCCGGTCCATCTCGGCCTTGAGGGCGATAAAGATGCGCTCGACCGCATTGCCCTGCAGGTTGGTGGCGATATCGACGCAGTGCGGCAGCTTCTTGAACGGCTCGAAAGCCGCGCCGCCCTTGAAGTCCACCAGCACAAAGTTGACGATGCGCGGGTCGTACTTGATAGCCATGGCCGCGATCATCGACAGCAGCAGCTCGGACTTGCCGGAGCCGGTGGTGCCGGCCACCATGCCGTGCACACCGTCGCCGCCGGCCTTGGCCGAGAAGTTCATGCTGCGGACTTCCTTGCTGCTGATGAGACCCAGGGGCGCCTTCAGCCACTCCTGGTTCTCCGGCTGCATGCTGGCCTTCCACTTCTGGGCGATCTGGAGGTCGCCGATGTACTCGATCTTGCGCGCCTCCAGCAGGGCGAACATGTCCAGGAAGTCGACGCCCCGCGGGATTTCGGCGGCCGGGCGCTTGCCGCCTTGGGCCAGCCAGACCTTTTCCATGCGCTCCGACAGGCGGGCGAAGGCATCCTTTTCGTTCTCCATCACCGGCACGCCCACCTGAAACTCCAGCGGCTGGCCTTCGATGTTGATCAGGCCGCGGCCGGGCAGGTTGCCCAGGCTCAGGGCGCCGCGGCCGACGATGTCCACATAGGCGGACGTGTCGGCCATGGTGAAGGTGACGCGCTGGGTCATCAGGTTGTACAGCTTGCCGCTCAGGTCGTTGACCTGGCTGGCGGTGATGATGAAGTAGATGCCGAAGGCGCGCCCGTCGCGCACCAGGGCGATCAGCTCCTGGGTCAGGTCGTCGTAGTTCTCGCGGAATTCGGCAAAGTTGTCGATGACGACGATGGCCGAGGGGAACAGGAACTCGGGCTGATCCTTGTACTGCGCGTTGTAGTCTTCGAGCGAGGCGAACTTCGCCAGGCGCTCCTGGCGCTCGTTCATCATGCCGCGCAGCATGCGGAAAAGCTGCTCCACGCGCTCGGGCTGCGAGGCGTCGATGGAGGCGCCCAGGTGGGGCAGGGCGCGGATGGCCTTGAGGCCGCCGCGGCCAAAGTCCAGGGCATACATGTGCAGCAGGTGCGGCGAGTGCTGGGCGGCCAGCGTCAGCAGCACCGCCTTGACGAACGTGCTCTTGCCGCGGCCCGAGGCGCCGAAGACCACAATCGGGTCGGCGGCCAAGTCCAGGGTCAGCAGGCGCTGCTCCGACTGGAACGGGTTGTCGATGATGCCAAAGGTCGACCGCATCGGCAGGGGCTTCGACCAGTCAAACTTTTCCCACAGCGACTTCTCCGCGGTGTTTTCGATCCACGCCTGGATGAGCGGGTTGAGCACGATTTCCTTGCCGAGCTTGCCATCTTCCAGGTAGTTGGCGTCGATGGGCCGGTTAAGCGGCAGGGTGGCTGGCAGGGGATCGGGCCAGGGCTTGCGCTGGCGCGGAATGCCGTCGCGGCGGGCTTGGGCGGCGGCGGCGCCGACCACCCAGTCAATCATCAGGCCCGGCTTGTTGTCGGGCTTGAGGTTCATGGCCTCCAGAATTTCTTCGGTGGTGTAAACCGGGTCGGGCCGGCTGTCGGTGTACTCGCGGCCGGCCCAGGCCACCTGCACCTCGGTCAGCAGATCGTTGCCCACCTGGATGTAGCCGCGGCCGCCGATGGGGGGCAGCCGGGCGGCGTCCGGCCGCTTGAGCAGCTCCTTGCTGTCTTCCGGCGTCTCCACGCGCAGGCAGATGCGGAACTTCATGTTCGACCGCATCTGGTCGGTCACGGCGCCGGCCGGGCGCTGGGTGGCCAGGATGAGGGTCACGCCAAAGGCGCGGCCCAGGCGCGTCACGCTTTCAAACTGCGCCTTGTACTCCGGGTTCTGCGCGATCATCTCGGCGAACTCGTCGACGATGATAAACAGGTGTGGGAAGGTGTTGGGCAGCGGGTCCCCTGGCCGCAGCTTGGGGATCACGCGCTTGCGGTAGTCCACCAAGTCGCCGACGCGGCCATCGGCCAAGAGCTTGGAGCGCCGGTCCATCTCGGCCTTGAGGGCGATAAAGATGCGCTCGACCGCATTGCCCTGCAGGTTGGTGGCGATATCGACGCAGTGCGGCAGCTTCTTGAACGGCTCGAAAGCCGCGCCGCCCTTGAAGTCCACCAGCACAAAGTTGACGATGCGCGGGTCGTACTTGATAGCCATGGCCGCGATCATCGACAGCAGCAGCTCGGACTTGCCGGAGCCGGTGGTGCCGGCCACCATGCCGTGCACGCCGTCGCCGTTGGCCCGGGCCGAGAAGATCATCGTCCGGACTTCCTTGCTGCTGATCAGTCCGATCGGGGCCTTGAGCCAGTCCTGGTTCTCAGGCAGCATGCTGGCTTTCCAGTTCTCGGCGAACGGCAGATCGCCGATGAATTCCATCTTGCGGCCTTCGATGAGCGCAAACATCTCCAGGAAGTCGATGGCGCGCGGCAGCTCGGCCGCCGGGCGCTTGCCGCCCTGGGCCAGCCAGACTTTTTCCATGCGCTGGGCAATCATCAGGTACGGGTCGGGCTGGTCGATGTCGGTCGGTTCGCCCGTGCCTGGGAAGGCGACCTGGAATTCCAGCGGGATGAGCTTGTCCTTCACCGGGACGGCCACCAGGCCGCGGCCGGGCGTGTTGTCGAACGGGCGGGCGCCCGAGCCGACCACCTCGCTGTAGAAGATGGCGTCGGCCATGGTCAGCGCCAGCCGCTGGGTCAGCAGGTTGAGCAGCTTGCCGGTCATATCACCGGGGGTGTTGCCGGTGAGCACGAAGAACACGCCAAAGGCGCGCCCGTCGCGGATGTTCATCATCAGGTCCGGGATCAGGTGCTCGTAGCTTTCCTTGAACTCGGAAAAGTTGTCGATGACAACCACGACCTCGGGGAAGGGCTGGTTGGGGTTCTTGGCGTTGAAGTCGGCCAGGCTGGCGTACTTGGCCAGGCGCTCCTGGCGCTCGTTGACGATGTTGCGCAGCATGCGCATGAGCTGGTCGACGCGCGCGACCTCGGAAGCATCGATGACGGCGCCCAGGTGCGGCAAGTCGCGGATGGCCTTGAGGCCGCCGCGGCCGAAGTCCAGCGCGTACATGTGCAGCTCGGCGGGCGAGCGCTGCGCCGCCAGGGACAGCAGCAGGGTTTTGATGAAGGTGCTCTTGCCGCGGCCAGAGGCGCCAAACAGCGCCAGCGGGTCGTTGGACAGGTCGATGGTCAGCAGGCGCTGCTCGGCGCGGTAGGGGTTGTCCACCAGGCCGATGTCCACGCGCAAGGGCAGGGGGGTCTTCCAGTCGTAGTGCGGCCATAGCGACTTCTCTTCGGTATTCTTGAGCCAGGCATCCACCGTCTCGTTGATGACGATGGTGCGATTGGGCCCCAGGTCGCGCTCGGTGTTGAGGTACTTGGCGTTGACCGGCTCGTTAAGCGAGAGGAAGGCCGGCAGCGGCTCGGGCCAGGGCTTGGTCTGCTTGGGCACGCCGTCCAGCCGGGCGCGCAGGGCCGAAATGCCCACCAGCCAATCGATGACGGTGGCCGGCTTCTCCCCAGGCTTCAGTCCCAGGGCCTCGGCGATTTCCAGGCTGGAGTACAGGGCCTGGTTGCCCGTGGCACGAGCCGGCATGCGCTCTTCATCCAGCCAGATCACGTCGCGCAGGTCTTCCAGGCGCTCGTCGCTGTATTCCTTGCCGCCCCAGGCCACCTGCACCCCGGTGAGGATGTCATTGCCCACCTGGATATAGCCGCGGCCGCCGATATTGGGCAGGAAGGCGGCGTCGGGCCGGCCGAGGAGCTCCTTGCTGTCTTCGGTCGTCTCCACGCGCAGGCAGACGCGGAACTTCATGTTGGACCGCATCTGGTCGGTGACCATGCCGGCCGGGCGCTGGGTGGCCAGCAGCAGGCTGACGCCAAAGGCGCGGCCCAGCCGCGTCACGCTCTCAAACTGCGCCTTGTAATCCGGGTTCTGCGTGATCATCTCCGCGAACTCGTCCACGATGATGAACAAGTGCGGGAAGTACTTGGGCAGGGGATCATCCGGCTTGAGCTTGGGGATGATCTTCTTGCGGTAGTCCACCAGGTCCTTGGCGCCGCTCTTGGCCAGGATGGAGGCGCGGTCTTCCATGACGGCCTGGATGGCCACGAACATGCGCGAGACCGCATTGGCCTCGAGGTTGGTGAGGATGTCCACGCAGTGCGGCAGCTTCTTGAAGGGCTCAAAAGCGGCGCCGCCCTTGAAGTCGACCAGCACGAAGTTGACGATGCGCGGGTCGTACTTGACCGCCATCTCGGCGATCAGGGTCAGCAGAAATTCCGACTTGCCGGAGCCGGTGGTGCCGGCGATCATGCCGTGGACGCCGTCGCCGCCTTCCTTGGCGGAGAAGATCAGGTTGCGCACCTCGCGCATGCTCAGCAGGCCAACCGGCGCGCTCAGCCACTCGGAGTTCTGGGGCTTGTAGCTGTGCTCCCAATTCTCCTTGATGTTGACCTTGTCGACCGTGTCGACCTTGCGTCCCTCCATGAGCGTGTGCATCTGGAGCAGGTCCACCGCGCGCGGCAGGTCGGCGCCAAAGCTGCGGCGCAGGTCCAGCCGGCGGATGGCGGCGGCAAACTTGGTGCGGGCGTCGTTGGGGTTGATGACGTCGGCGTCGCCGATGTAGCGCGGGGTGTTGAGGCCGACTTCCGTGTAGCGGAAGACGGTGCGCCCGCCGACCGAGGCCACTTCGACCATGGCCACGCAGTCGCTGGGTATCTGGCTGGGCTCGCGCGCCAGGAAGATAATGCAGGCGCCCAGGGTGGGTCCGGAGCCGTTGATGAGCGCCACGACTGCCTCGGAGGCCACTTCCTTGAGCGGCGAATCCGGGGGCATGTCGGCCAACAGATCGACGACCACCACCAGGAAGGGCAGGGTCACGTCGCCGCCGGCCTTCTTGTCTTCGTCGCTGGTGTCGCGCAGGCGCACCTGGCGGCTGTCCAGCTCGCGTTTGATGCGCTTCCAGAAGTCAGAGACCTTGTCCTTTTCGGCCGCAAAGCAGAGCTGGTCGAGCTGCTTGGGACCGGCCGCCTCCTGCTCGTCGTCGCCCACGCCGCGCACATTGCAGTGCGGCAGCCACTCGGCCCACTGCCAACTGGCCCTGGAGCCCGGCAGCCCCACCACGTACAGGCGGGTGTCGATGGCGGAATGGAACGCGGCCAGGTGGGTCAGCATGGCGCGGGCCAAGTCGGCAGTGTTGGTAGGGTTCTTGCCGAATAGGCCCAGGCTGTGGCGCGCCTGAATGGAGGCGGGTCCGGCGCCCGGCCCGCCTTCCTCGCGCGCGTAGGGCCGCAGGGGAATGGTAATGGCGGCGTTGGTCAGGACGGCCGAGTCGGTGGCCAGCCATTGGGCATCCTTGGCCAAGGGGTTGGGGTTCAGGGGATCATCGCCCTGGTTGACCTTGTAGACCACGGTGGACGGACGGCTGCCCACGCCCAGCCGCACGGCGCCAAAATCGCTGTCGGACGGCCGGCGTTCCCACAGCCGCGAGCCAAAGCGGCTGGTCTCGCTGCGAGCCGCAATCTCGAGCACGGTCGGGATGTCGGAATAGTTGTGCTGGTAGTGGGTGCGCTGGGTGTTGTGCGAGCGCACCATGTCCTGGCGCATCTCGGCCAGCAGTTCCAGGTAGATACGCTTCTTCTTTTCGTAGGCCTTCTTGCCCGCGCCCGAGCCCAGCAGGCCGACGCCAATGGACACCACCATGGCCAGCAGCATGGGCAGGATGAACAGGATGTTGCCGGTGCCGGAGACGAAGACAAAGCCCAGGATGGAAATCATCGGGACGATCATCTGCAGGATGCCCTGCGCCTGGTCTTTATCCTGGGTGGGCGGCTGCGGGATGGGGACTTCGCCCTGGGGGAGCTCGGGTTGGATGCGCGGGGGGCGATCAACATATTCAACGGTCATGGGCGGGCTCCGTCACAAAAGGGCTGCGGCCGACCTGGCCTTGGGCAGCAATAACAGCCGACGAGTTGACATTACCGGGCAGTACTTTAGAATAGACAAGCACTGGACGATTCTGGCACGAGTAGGGGGGCCTGTCAATGTGGCAAAAGTCCGCTTTTGGGGCGGCGAGCCGCCCGCGTTTGCCCTACAGACCCCGGGGTGCCGGCCAGAACCTTAGCGAGCATGGATCGGATTTGGAATGAACCGCTTTTGCGAACACTGTGAACGTATTACGACGGATGGCAACCTGTGGTGCCAGGAACGCAACTGCCCGGCCGAGCGCGGCCATGCGGTGTTGGAGTACGGTGACTATCTGGGCGATCTGAAGGTGACCAAGCTGCTGCGCGTTTGGCGCACGGCGGCTCTGTACGAAGCACTGCGCGGGGATGAGCAGGTGCTGCTGAAGGTGGCGCACGAGACCGAGGACTCGGAAGAGCGCTTGAAGCGCGAGGCCCTGGCCTTCGAGGCGCTGACCGACAAGCCCTGGGGCCCGGTGGCCTTCGTCCGCTCGTTTATGTCCACCCTGCGGCCGGCCCTGCCCCAGTTGCTGCCGCCGTACCCGGTACCGTCCAAGCGCCCTTACGGCGAAATCACGCTGCGCAATGAGACCAAGTACTTCAGCGTTTTTCGCCACATCCAGGGCAAGTTCCTGGCGGACCTGCTGCTGGAGAACCCGCAGCTGTGGCACTATCACGCCGCCTGGATCGTGATCTCCCTGGCCGAGGCGCTGCAGCCCCTGGCCGCGGCCGGCAAGGCTCATCTGTGCTTGACGCCAGACATCATCTTGGTGGATGTCGACGAGCAGGGCCACCTGCGGCCGGTACTGCTGGACCTGGGCTTTATTGTAGCGGGGAACGAGCTGGAGAGCATCTACGAGTTTGGCCGGCTGTGCGCGCCGGCCTACACGGCCCCAGAGCTGCTGGCCGGCCGCGCCGCCAAGACGGCCACGCCGGCGGCCGACGTGTACTCGCTGGGCATGCTCTTCTACGAAATGCTGGCCGGGAAGCCGGCGTTTGAGTCCAAGCTGCGGCGCGATGAAAAGATCCGCGAGGCGGTCGGCCAGTTCCGCGGCTCGCTGCCGGTGGGCCGGCCCGAGCTGGAAACCGCCGGCGTCATTGCCGTGGTGGACAAGGCCACGGCGCCCAGCGGCCGCTATGCCAACGTGGCCGAGTTCGGCGGGGTGCTGGCCGGCATCTACGGCCGGGCGCCCGCCGAGAAGCGCCCGGTGCCGACGCGGCTGTATGTGCTGCTGAGCCTCATCGGCATCGTGTTCCTGGTGATGATGGGGGTGGCAGCGTACTACCTGGTGGGAGCGCTGGCGGCGCGGTAAGTGCTCGTGGAGTGATGGTGCCCAAGCGACCGGCCGGGTCTTGGAGACCCGGCCGGTCTGCTTGTTCTGGTTAACGCAAAAGGCGCGACTTGCTATGCAAGTCGCGCCTTTTGCGTTCTGGTACGGTGCCCGGTTAGAGCGAGATGCCCTGACCGAAGTACCGCTTGCCCTTCACGTCGCCCTTCTTGTGATCGTCGATGGCGCGGGCGAGGTCGCCGTTGAACTCGCGGCAGATCTTGGCCAGGTTGTTCACCTTGCCCTTGATGACATCCAGGTAGTTGGCCAGCGCAAGGCTGGTGCCGGCGCTGAAGAAGGCGGTGGCCCGCAGGAGGCCGATGAGCACTTCCAAAACTTTGCCAGCCTGGGTGAGAATGTCGGCAGCGGTGCCAAAGCCCTTCGACACTTCACTGATGACGCCGTAATCCATTTGTACAACATTGCCAGCCATGGGCGAAATCCTCCAGTTTGATAGACGCTGTGAAAAGGTTGCGTAAGCGTGCGGTCGCGGGGTGGGTTAGATCTGGCCAAACAGGTCGGCCACCTGCCCCACCATGCCCTTGGCTTTGGCGTCGCCGGCGTCGACGGCGCTGGTGGCCTTGGTCAGGTTGATGTTGATGCCGGCAATGGCGAGGATGAGCTCGGTCATGGCCGGGACGACCTTGCGGGCCACATCGGACGCAAACTCGTCGGCGTCGCCGCCGATCCAGGAGCCCTGGACCTTGGGCACGAAGGACTTGATCGTGTCGAGCACGCCCGACACGATTTGCTGCTGCTGGCCAACGCCGGAACTGACGTTAGCCACTTGCTCGCGCAGGAATTGAAGCATCATGGTCGCTATCCTCTTTCCTTTACTTGAAGCGGCTCTGCGCCGTGGTAACGCCGTCGCGGGTGGCGCTGACTGCGCCGTTGATGTCGCCTTCGAGTTCCTTCAACTTATCTTGGATGATCTTCATGCGCTTGATGAGCTTGCCGCGGATGGCATCGCGGAAGGCATCGCCGGCCGTGCCCAGCAGGGCGCCGTCTTCGAAGGTCTTGGCGATCTTCTCCATCTCGCGCGCGGTCTGCTCGAGCTGCTGATGGGCCTGATGGAACGTCTTGGCCATCTTCTCCATCGACTGATAATTCATCTTTACGTCAGGCATGCAGCACCTCCGTGGTGGTGGGGTCTAAGTACGTCGCGAAAGAAAACAAGCGGCCGGCTGGATTAGACGTGGAAGCAGCCGCTGGCTTCATCTTCCGCGGCCTTCATGATCTGCGAGATCTGCTGCGTGATGCGGCTCGCCTCGGCCAGCGCGCGCTGCAGGCGCTGCATGGTGGGCATGACCGTGTCGCCCATCTCCTGGTAGAAGGCGGTCGCGCCCTTGCCGATCCAGTTGCCGCCCTGGAGATCGTCGACCTGGGCCTTGAGCGCCTGCTGGTGCTTGGTGACTTCCTCGGACTGACCGCGGAACGCCTGGGCCATACTGCGAAGCTGATCGTAATCGGAACGGATAGTCGCTGCAGACATATTTAGGTTGCCTTTCTTCTAAGCGGTGTTGGTGAAATGGGCCAACGCAACTGCTCAAACGATTGTTTACTCCAGCGCAATGCGTGCTCAATGACGCTGGATGCCAATGGACCAAGCGGGTACTTCTGGCGCTCTGCCGGTACTCACACAGGGCGGATGGGTTGTTGAGTGTGTGTGCGGCTGGGATCGGTCAACTGGAAGCGAATTTTTCTCTTACTAGACCTTGAGCAAGACTATATAGCCATCGGGTATGACTTGCAACGACCAAGTACGGGCCATTGACAAGCTCTCCAGTTTTCTGTATACTTCTAGGTCGTATTCGAAGCACGCATCCCCCATTAGTACCATTCCTCTTCCGGTCCTGACGACACCCGCCAGGAGATGCGCCAATGACACTCTGGGGCCGTACGCTGGGCGTTCTGTCCACGTTCGCCGCCATGCTTTTGTGGCTAGTTTTTGCCTTCTTTAACCCCTATGGCACCGTCGGCCTGGGGGCCGACACGCTGGTGGTGGTGTTTGTCACGGTGGTTCTAGCCAGTACGGGCCTGGCGGCCAGCCTGCAGCGCCAGCCGTGGCTGCTGCTGCTGTCGACGCTCGCCTCGCTGGCTTTTTGGCCGTTTCGGCAGCCGCACTGCGAAAGGAGATAACCGCATGCGCCCCAACCTAACTCGTGATACCCGCCTGCCTGGCCGGACGGGTGAATTTCGCTGTAATCTGTGCCAGGAACCTTGCGCCTCTGACCAGGCGCTGCGGGAGCACTACCAGGTGTGCCACCCCGAGGCCGCCGCCGAGATCGAGCGCACCCTGGCCGGGTTGACCGGCGCCGACATCAAGACCCGCTAGCCTCACCCGAGGGGGACGCCCATGGCCGACCTTGGCATCATGCTCGAAGGGCAGGAAGGCCTCACTTGGGCACGCTTTATGCGCCTGGCCGCGGCGGTGGAGACCCTGGGCTTTGAGTCACTCTTCCGGTCGGACCACCTCACCGCGTTGGAGAACTTCCCCAGACGCGAGACCCTGGAGCTGTGGTCGTCGCTGGCGGCCCTCGCGCAGCACACCGAGCGACTGCGCTTTGGCCCGCTGGTTTGCCCGCTCACGTTTCGGCACCCTTTCCATCTAGCCCAGCGCGCCGCCGCGCTGGACGTGCTCTCGAACGGACGGTTTGAGTTGGGCATCGGCGCCGGGTGGTTTGCGGATGAACATCACCGCTTTGGCTTTCCGTTCCCACCCGCCGCCGAGCGGATGGACATGCTCGCCGAAGGCGCGCGCGTCATCGAAGCGCTGTGGTCGGGCCAACCCGCCACCGTGTCGGGCAAGCACTTCGCGCTGGCCGAGGCGGAGAGCCACCCGGCGCCGGCGCAGAACCCGATGCCCCTCATCATGGGCGGCAAGGGCGAACGCCGCACCTTGCGGCTGGTGGCCCAGCACGCCACCGAGTGGAACTGCTCGTACTCGGGCGTGGACGTCTTCCAGCAGAAGTCGGCGGTGCTGGACGACCACTGCGCCGCGGTCGGGCGCGACCCGCTGGGCCTGCGGCGCTCGGTGATGATTCCGTTCGTCATTGGCCGCACACCGGCTGAAATCCAGGGCCGCATCGACGCGCACCGCGCCATGTTCCCCTCGCTGCCGACCACCCTGGCCGAATGGCGCAACGCCGGTTACGTCGGCGGCACCGCCGACGACATCGTCGAGCAACTGGCGGCCTTTGTGGAAGCCGGCGCGGTGCGCTTCATGCTGCAGCATAATGATCTTGACGATATGGCTTCGCTCGAGCTTTTGGCCGAGGGCGTGTTGGGGCCAGTCCAGGCGCTGTAAGGAACGAGGCGTTCGACCTCTAAACGCCCAGCCCCTCCACCAAAATATCCACAAACCTGTCCCGGTCGATGCCTACGCCCACCTCCACATTGGGTGTGCCCTTGTGTTCTCCCGCGATGTCGGCCACCGTCCGCCCCCGCGTGAGCTGGCCCGTCAGCTCAATATCGATGTGCCGGTGCAGCGTGCGCACCAGGCCAGCCTCCACCACGGCGGCCACGGCGCAGGCGTCGTAGACCTGGCCGCCTTCCCAGCCCCGGTCTAAGAACCACTGAATTTGTTCCTTTATCAGCCTGGCGCCCAGCTCCGCCAGCGCCGTGCCGCGCGCTCGCAGTCGCGCCAGGTCGCCTGGCGTCACCAGGGCCTGCGCCGTGACCTCCAGGCCAATCATGGTCAAGGGGATGCCGGCGCGAAAGACAATGTAGGCGGCTTCGGGGTCAGCCAGCACGTTGAACTCGGCCGAGGGGGTGGTGTTGCCTTCGGCGTACGCCCCGGCCATGGTCACAATATGGGGGATGCGCGCGGCCAGCTTGGGCTCCAGCCGCAAGGCCAGCGCCAGGTTGGTCAGGGGCCCAACCGGGACGTAGGTGGTGGCCGGACCCTCCGGTCCCAGGTAATAATCGATCAGAAAGTTCACGGCGTGCCGCGGCTGCGGCCCAAACGTGGCGGCAGGCAGCGGTAGGGTGGCCGTTTGGAGGGCGAATACGGGCGGCCGCTCGGCCAGCAGCGCGCGCTCGGCCCCGGCGTACACGGGCACTGTACGTAGGCCGCCGGCTTCCAACAGGCGCAGGGTATTGTCCAACGTCGTGCGGAGGTCGGCGTTGCCATGCGTGACGGTCACGGCCGCCAGCGCCAGCGCCGGGTGATGCCCGGCCAACAGCAGGGCGACGGCGTCGTCCGCGCCGGTATCGACATCCAGGATGACTTTTCTCGGCATGCGTCTTGCCCCTCCGTCAACCAGGGTCATGCACGGCTACCTTATGCAGCGGCTGGGGTGGATGCTTCGGTCGTGAGGGGTGGGGGACGGTCGGTCAGGCCGCATCGCTGGCGGGGGTTGGACCCAGCGCCCTAGAAATCTTGGCTGCCGCGGCCAGGAGGGGTGGCGTAAAGGTGGACTGCATTTCGGTCATGGACATTCGTCCGGCCGGCATATCAATGGAGAGCGCGGCCACCGCGCGCCCGCGCATGGTGATAGGTGCGGCCACCGCGCGCAGGCCGGCTTCCATTTCGTCGTTGTTGATGGCATAGCCGCGCTGCAGCGTGCGGCGCAGGTCCGCTTGCAGGTCGGGCAGGCGGGTGAGCGTCCGTGGGCCATAGGCGGTCAGCGGCATGGTCTCCAGCAGCGCGTTCTGCTCGGCCGGCGGCAGGTGGGCCAGAAGCACCTTGCCCTGCGCCGTGCAGTGGGCCGGCTGCCGTTCGCCCAGGTGGCGCCGGACCGTCACCGGCTTGCGTGACTCGACCTGCTCGAGCACCACAATCTCAGCGCCGTCGCGCACGGCCAGCGACACCGTTTCCTCGGCGATGCGCGCCAGTTCTTCCATCACCGGCCGCGCCAGCGAACGCAGCTCAGCCTGCTGGTGTACGGTGCGGCCCAGGTCCAGCACGCGCGCGGTCAGCCGATAGGCGCCGGTGGCGGGCTCGCGGCGGATGTAGCCCAGGTACTCCAGAGTATAGGCGAAGCGCGAAGCGGTGCCGGGGTCCAGCCCCAGCCGCTGCGACAACTCGGTCAGGGTCAGCGTGGGCTTGTCGGGCGTGAAGGCGCTCATAACCCGCAGGCCGCGGTCCAGAGTCTTCAAGAAATTGCGCTTGTGGCGGCTTTCGGTTGCCTTGGCGTGCATGGCGCGGTCCCCTTCTTGACAGGCAGGCGTTTCGGTCCTAGAGTCTTCCTGATTGCGCATTATACAAACGAATTTGCGCAATACGCAATACGGGACTATATGACTCTCGACTGCCTTTGACGCCCCTCTGGAGGATCTTGCTATGCACGCACTCCCGCCTTCGGCCAAATACGTCATTATCGGCGCCGGCATCCACGGCCTCAGCACGGGCTGGCACCTGGCCATGGAGCTCGAGCGCCGCAAGCGCGGCTCGGGCGCCGACATTATCGTGCTCGACAAGACCGGCGTTGGCGCGGGGGCCTCGGGCATTGCCTGCGGCTGCGTGCGCAACCTGTATATGACCGAGCCGCTGCATGCCATCCTGCGCCACAGCGTGGACGTGTGGATGAATGACCCGGTGGCGTTGGGCTTTCAGCAGGTGGGCTACATTGGCGCGGCCGAGGGCAAGGAGCTGCCCGCCTACGAGCGTGTCCACCGCAGCCAGAACGCGGCCGGCTATCCCTCCGACCTGTACGTCGGCGATGAGGCCAAGCGCTTCCTCAAGAATATCTGGCCCGACTTCAACACCCACAACGTCGACATCGCCCTGCACGAGAAGGTTAGCGGCTACGCGGGTACGTGGCAGGCCGTGCGCGGCCTGGCGCAGAAGTGCGAAGACCACGGCGTGCACGTCATCAGCGGCGTGGAAGTGCTGGGCTACGACGAGCAGGGCGGCACGGTGAAGGCCGTCCACACCAACCAGGGCGATGTGCAGTGCGACCTGGTGATCTGGGGCCTGGGCGCCTGGACGCCCAAGCACTGGCGCATGCTCGGCGGGCCGGACCAGGTGGAGTGCCGCTACCCGGACGGCGGCACGCTTACCAAGGACATGTGGACCTATTGGCGCCTGCTGGAAGGCGAAGTGTACGACGACCGGCCTTACCTGACGCCCGGCGGCCTCAACCCGCCCATCCTGCACATCGAGACGTCCGAGCCGGTGGTTGACAAGGCCAGCGGCGAGAAGTACGGCGATTACCTGTACGTCTACTTCAAGAACGGCAACGAGCGCATGGACAAGCCCGGCTTGCAGGGCGGCACGGTGCCCATCAAGATCGGGCCGGTCGCGGTGACCGACCCTTACGGCCACGCCAACGACGAGTATCAGGCCGACGAGTGGTTCCCCGACTACTTCTGCGCGGCCATGGGGCAGGTCATGTCGCGTTTCGAGGGCATTCGCCCCAACTATCGCGAGCGCCGCAACGGCGGCATCGGCGCCTTTACGCCCGACAACGTGCCGGTCTTCGATTGGGTGAAGCCCAACGTGTATATGGTCGCCGACAGCAACCACGGCTTCAAGATGACCGGCGCCGGCAAGCTGGTGGCCAAGTACCTGATGGGCGACGATGTAGCGGAGCTCAAGCCGTTCCTGTTCTGCCGCTACGCCGAGGGCAAGACCTTTGGCGCGTCGAACAGCCACTCGCCGTGGGTGTAAGCAACGGTTGAGCGGCGTTGAGCATGGATATCACTGTGGGGGCGTTCAGTTGAACGCCCCCACAGTGTTTCTCATGGACGCGTGGACCATCCGTGATGTCCGCGCTTGTCTGCTCGGTGCCCTTGGGGTAACCTGCTGTCATCATGACTTTGCCGCAGCCTCCGATCCGCTTCGCCTCCTTCCTGGGTGACAACGCCTTTGACTTCTACCATCAGGTCGTCGCCTACCTGGGGGACGTCACCGGCCTACCCACCGAGCTGGTCGCGACGCCCTCCGACCAAACGGGCCTGTTCGAGCTCGGCGAGCTGGAGGCGGCCTTCGCGTGTGGGCTGCCCTACGTGTGGCAGGCGGCGCGCGCGGACTCGCCCGTGCGGCTGCTGGCGGCGCCGGTGATGCCGGGGGCGCGGTATGCCGATCGGCCCGTCTACTTCGCCGACCTGATTGTCGACCGCAACTCGCCCTATCACTCCCTGGCTGATTTGCGCGGCGCCACCTTTGCCTACAACCAGGCGACCTCCATGTCCGGCTACGTCCTGCCGCGTTATCACCTGCTCACGTTGGGCGAGAACTTTGACTTTTTTCAATCCAGCGTGCCCTGCGGCTCGCACGCCAACGCCATGGACTGGGTCGAAAGCGGGCGCGTGGCGTGCGCCGCCATCGACAGCGTGGTGCTGGTGATGGAACTGCGCCAGCGCCCCGAGCGCGCCGCTGCCTTCCGTGTGGTGGAGAGCATGGGTCCGGCCGCCATGCCGCCGGTCATCGTGTCGTCGCGGCTGTCGGCGCCAGTGCAGGCTGCTCTGTCCCAGGCACTGATCAATATGCACACCGGGGCGGCCGGCCAGACGCTTCTGCAACAGGGCGGGATGCGGCGATTTGCGCCGGTCACCGATGCCAACTATGATGATATCCGGCACATGCTAAAGACGATTGCGGCGGCAGATGGCGCCGCGGCGGCAGACGGCGGCAGCAACTCGGCCCAGGGTTGAGGCCCTCGCCATGAACCCGCCGGACGTGGGATGGGGGCCACGGTCGG
Source organism: uncultured Anaerolineales bacterium (assembly GCA_964449185.1). Lineage (GTDB taxonomy): Bacteria > Chloroflexota > Anaerolineae > Anaerolineales > UBA6663 > CAYUYN01. The sequence continues at coordinate 17,521 of CAYUYN010000022.1, forward strand.
CCCTGGCCTGATCCTGCCTGACGGTTTCACCGAACGAGGTGAGCCCATGATCCGCAGCCAATTCATTGCAACCCGCACCGAGGTCGTGGCCGAGAACGGCGTTGTGACCGGCGGCCACATGGCGGAAGCCGAGGCCGGCCTGCGTATGCTGCAGCAGGGCGGCAACGCCATCGACGCCGTCGTGGCCGCGGCCTTTGCCGGCTTTGTGGTCGAACCGGACTCGTGCGGCCTGGGCGGCTATGGGCGTCTGGCCATCTTCCTCGCCGAGCGCGGTGAGTTCGTCACCATCGATCACTACGCCCGCGCGCCGGGCGCCGCCCGGCCGGACATGTTCGTGCCGGATGACGGTGCTCCACCGCGCTACTATGGCCATCCGCGCACGGTGGGCCGGCGCAACGAATGGGGTCATCAGAGCGTGGCGGTCCCCGGTGCGGTGGCCGGCCTGTGCGCCGCGCACGAGCTGTTTGGCAAGCTGCCGTTGGCACAGGTCCTGGAGCCCGCCATTGAGGCAGCCGACGCCGGTCTCCTGGTCACCTGGGACCTGGCCGTCTCGATCCTCGAACACTACAGCGAGATGCAGCACTTGCCCCACACGGCGGCGCTGCTGTTGCCCGCCGGCCGGCCGCCCCAGGCCTACAGCGCCTGGTCCCCTGGCGACCGGCTCGATTTCTCCGCTCTGGCCCAATCCCTGCGCCTCATCGCCCGCCATGGCGCCGCCGGTTTCTACAGCGGGCCGGTGGCGGAGGCCATCGAGCGCGAAGTCGTTAGTCACGGGGGTATCCTCACCGCCGCTGACCTGGGAGCCTATCGTCCCAAGATCATGCGCGAGCGGCCCGGCGTCTATCGCGGCCGGCCCTACATCACTGCTAATGATCAAGTGGGCTACGAGGCGCTCAACCTCCTCGACCAGTTTGACCTCGCGGCTTACGGCCCCGACAGCGTTGAGTTCCGCCACCTGGTGGCCGAGGCCTTTGGGCATGCCTTCACAGATAACCTGGTGCACTACGGCGATCCCGACCACACCCACAGCCCGGTGAACGGGCTCGCCAGCCGCGCGTTTGCCGCTGCCCGTGCTGTCGGCATCCGCCTCGACCGCGCCGCCCAGCGGCCTATCCAGGCCGGCAACCCCTGGCCGTTCGAAGACAAACAGGGCGCGCCCGAGGCGATCTCCACGAAACGCTCACTGGCCGGGCTAGAAGGCACCAGCCAGATGGCCGCCGCCGACCGCGCCGGCAACATGGTCACGCTGTGTACCAGTATCACCGGCTCACTCGGCTCGCTGGTGGTCGTGCCCGACACCGGCATCATCCTCAACAACGCCATGCAAAACTTTGACCCCCGGCCTGACCAGTCCAACTGCATTCGGCCCGGCAAGATGCCGATCTTCGGCGTGCCAACCCTGGTCATGGCGCAGGACGGGCGTGCCCGCTTTGGCGGCTGCGGCTCTGGCGGCTACCGCATCCTCACCGGCGTCCTGCACAGCCTGATGCACCATCTGGACTTTGGCATGCGCCTCCAGGCCGCCGTGGACGCGCCGCGCGTGCACTGTCAGGGGCAGGACACCTACGTGGACGACCGCATCCCCGCCCAGGTGCGGGCCGGATTGACCGCGCTGGGCCATACGGTGATGCCGCAGCCCGAGGAACCCAATCTGACGCACTTTGGACGCGTCAACGCCGTGGCGGTGGACCCGCAGACCGGCCTATTGCACGCCGGCACCGGCCCGGCCTGGAGCACAGCGGCCGCGGGCTTCTAAAGCAGGTTCCTGTTGGGTTTACGGACGTTCATCGGCGTCAACGGATGGGGGCGGTACAAACCACCGCTGGCCGGATCAACGGATAAATTCGGGCCATGCACGCGCATGGAATCGGCTCTAAAGGCTTGAGGAGTTTCTTTTCCATGAGCTTAGCGCCCGACGTCGTCCCGCTGATCCACCGCCTGCGCCAAGTGATGGAGGCCTCGTTTCCAGACTTCCAAACCGACCTGGCCTGGATGGTCAGCCACGACCGCGGCTGGACTTACAAGGCCGGCGTGGATGCCGCGGTGGATTGGATGCGGGCGCGGTTGGAGGCGTTGGGCTGCGACCCCCAACTTTTCGCGAGTGAGAGCACCGGCAACACGGTCGCCGGCACGCTGCGCGGCGGGGGTCGTGGGCGCTACCTGCTCATTGCCCACCTGGACACGGTTTGGCCCGAGGGCACGGCGGCCAGGTGGCCGTTGGTGATTGAAGGCCAGCGCGCCAGCGGGCCGGGCGTGGTCGACAATGGCTCGGGCAGCCTCAGCGGCTATTACAGCCTCAAGACACTGAAGCAGGCTGGCTGCACTAATTTCGAAGCCGTCACCCTGCTGTGCAACGGCGACGAAGAATCCGGCTCGGTCTTCTCGGGCGACATTATCCGCCGGCTGGCAACCGGCTATGATGCGGCCTTTTGCCTGGAGGCGCCCTCGGCGCCCGATGAAATGATCAGCCGGCGCGCCGGCTCCATGGTCTACGACCTGCGCGTCACCGGCCGGCGCGCGCACAGCCAGGTGGAACCCGAGAAGGGCCGCAACGCCATCCTGGAGTTGTGCCACAAAGTCATCGAGGCGCATAAGATCGTGGGCGACGACGACATGCTGCTGATCAGCGTGGCTACGGCCGAGGGGGGGCCGGCCTCGGGCACCGTGCCCGATACGGCCCGCGCCGAGCTGGACGTGCGCTTCAAGTCCATGGACGATGTGCCGCGGGTCGACGCGCGCATCCAGGCCATCGCCGCGCAAACGTGGGTGCCCGGCACCACCGCCACGGCCGTGGGCAAGGTCTACCACCCGCCCATGGAAAGTCTGGCCGGCACGCCGCGCCTGGTGGAACTGACCCAGGCCATCTCGCGCGAGCTGGGCACCGAGTTCAAGGATACCTACTGCGGCGGCGTCTCGGATGGCAGCTTTGCCACGGTTGTTGGCGTGCCCACCCTGTGCGGCCTCGCCCCCTATGGGGCGGACTATCATACCCACGGCGAGTGGCTGGACCTCAGCACCGTGGTGCCACGGGTGACCGTCATCGCCGGCCTGATTGCCGCCCTCGGGCAGTTTGGCTAAGCCTCGGCGCCACACCATGCCGATCCAACACAAGGACCCCCTGACCCATGCGAGTTGAATGGCGCGATATAGCCCTGCCAGACTTCGGAATGACCGCCGAGCCGCCCGTTATTCCGCAGGCGGTCTACGAGGCGCGCTGCCGCCGGGCCTATGCCGGCGCGGCAGCCGACAGGCTGGCCGTTTATGGCGCCGTCGCGCGTTCTGGCGGTGGCCTGACATGAAAAAGCTGCGCGTGGGTGTCGTGGGCTGCGGCCAAATCGCCCAGATCATGCATTTGCCCTACCTGGCCGAGCTGCCCCAATTCGAAATCGGCGCCCTGTGCGACCTCTCGCCCAAGGTCCTGGACGCCGTAGGCGAGCAGTATGGCGTCAGCCGCCGCTACACCGACTACCACGACCTGGCGCGGCAGACTGACCTGGACGCGGTGGCGGTGCTGACCTTTGAGCACACGGCCGTGGCGGTGGCGGCGGCCGAAGCGGGCAAGCATGTGTTTATCGAGAAGCCGCTGGCCTTCCATCCCGCCGACTGCGACCTCATCCTGGAGGCCGCGCGGCGCAACCACGTCCAGGTGATGGTGGGCTACATGAAGCGCTATGACCCGGGCTACCTCTACGGCGCGGCGCGCATGCAGGCAATGCAGGATGTCCGGCTCATCCGTATACACAATGTGGCCGGTGACTTTGTCACGCATCAGACGCTGTATTCGCTCGTGACCGGGGATGACGTGCCCCAGGCGGTGAACGACGAGGGCTGGAACGCCATGACGGCGCGTCTGAAAGCCGCGCTGGGTGACCGCCACGCGCAATTCAGCGACAAGCTCTTTATTCTGCTCATGCTGTGCAGCCACGATTTGACCGTGCTGCGCGGCGTATTTGGCCAACCCCAGGGCGTGCTCTACAGCGACGCTTACTCGCCCAAGGAAATCCTTTCGGTGCTCGACTATGGCGACGCGCGCCGGTGCGTGTTTGAGGCGGGGGTGTGGCCCAGCTACACCTGGTGGGACGAAACCCTGACGGCGTACGGCAAGAACGAAACCGTCGAGATCACTTTTCCCAACCCGTGGCTCAAGTATGCCGCCACGGCCGTGACCGTGTGGGAAACGGAAAACGGCGCGCCGGTCCGCAAGGAGGTGCCGGTCTCGCATGACGAAAAGTTCCGCCGCGAATGGCTGCACTTTTACGATTGCCTGACA
>CAYUYN010000023.1:0-21441 GCA_964449185.1 uncultured Anaerolineales bacterium
GTCGCGGCCGGCGAAGCCGGCCGCGACCGCACCACCCCATTTTCTTATCTCACCGTCACGCGGCCGCCTGGCTCGTGTGTACCCACCCCAACAGCCGCGCGGCCTTGCCGCAGTCGAAGAAGCCGGTGTGGCCGGAGAGGTCGCCGAGAATCGGCACCTCTGGGTAGGCATAGGCGGCCAGCTCCAGGGTGGGGTAGGTGGAGTGGGTGGTCGGCGCAATGATAAAGAACGCCTCGTGCCCCTGGTAGCCGGCGTTGAGGGCCAGCTCGCAGGCGCGCGCCCCCTCGGTGATGAGGGTCCAACCCCACAAGCCGCGCGCCACGCCTTCCTCGGCCTTCTCCAGGGTGTTGGTATGGTCTTTGAGATGGGTGTCCACCAGCGCGTGGAAGCGCAGGCTGCTGATGGTCATGGTCGGGAAGCGGCGGGCGAACGAGTCGGCCTGCTGCTCCAAGACCCACTTCGACAGCGAGTAGTCGTCCTCGCTGTAGCTGGGGTGCATTTCGTTGACGGGGAAGTAGTCGTAGTGGCCGCGCCGGCTGGCGAGGCCGCCGATGGCGTTGACACTCGACGCCAGGCACACCTTTTGGATGCCCAGCGACGAGGCCGCAGCCAGCACGTTGTAGCTGGTGAGCGTGTTGTTGGCGTAGACCACGCCGGGGGGCTGGCCCTGCGGGCCGGGGAAGGCCGCCAGGTGAATGACGGCGTCGCAGCCGCGCAGGTTCTCGGTCAGCGCCTCGAGGTGGTTGATATCGGCGTCGATATAGCGCACGGGCCGGTCGCCGGGGTCGGGCACAGGCGCCCCTTGGGGAGCGGCCCGATCCAGGCTGCGCACGCGGTGGCCGCTCTGCAGCAGGCGTTCGGTCACCACCCGTCCAAAGCGGCCGTTGCCGCCGGTTACCGCAATTTCCATTGACATGGGTCTGTCTTATCCCTCTGGATGCTGGTTGAGTGAATCAAGCCGGTCAGCCCGGCCGGTGTAATACAGCGCCGTGGAAGCCGGCGGGAGTTGTACCTCGAACTGCGCCGTGTCGCGCTGGATCAGGCGCTCGTGGAAGAGGTCGTAAACGGCTTCGACCGGCCGGGGCAGCTTGAAGGTGCGGCAGCCGCCAGACGTGGTGTGGACGCTGAGCAGGTCGGGGGTGGCATACAGCACGTCGCCGGCCTCGCTGTACAGGTGCACGCCGGCGTGGCGCGCAATGCCGCGCAGCAGGGCGGCCGGCAGGGTGGGGGTGGCCGAGTAGACCGAGGTCCACGTATCGGCCGGGCGGTCGGCGGCGAACGTCTTGAGCGCCAGGCCGGGCTTGCAGCGGCCCAGGCCGTAGATCACCTCGCCTAGCACGGTGGCCTCGGGATCTTCGACGTGGAAGATCGGCGCGATGGGCCGGGTGGTGCCCCAGAACAGGTCCTGCGGCACGCCCTGGGTGATGGGGTGGGTGAAGTCGGTGACGTGCCCCATGGCCGACCAGTAGCTGCGGCCGGCGTCGAAGCGGAAGCCCGTCAGGTCGGTCATATAGTCCATATGGATCGCGCCGCCGCCGGCCCCGGGCGCGTCGGCATTGAGGTAGCCGGGCGCGTAATACCAGAGCGCTGTCTGGCCATTGCGGCAGACGATTTTCTTCAGGGCCTGGCGGCGCCTGTTATTGAGGTGGAAGGGGTTGAGGAAGACGTAAAGCTTGTACTCCGGCAGGCCGCCGTCCAGCAAGTCGTTGAGCAGGTACAGGTCGTGCGGCGCCCCAAAGCGGTTGAGGGTCATGTGGCGCTGGTGGGCGATGAGGGGCAGGTCGATGTTGTTGCGGTTGCCCTCGTACAGGTAGGACTCATCGTCCAGGAAGACGGCCACGTCGGCGCTGGGCGCGCGGTCGAGCTGGAGCGCCCAGGCGCCGATGGCCTGGTAGCGCTTTTGCCAGCGGTGGGCGTCGTCGATGATGCTGGGGTCCTCAGGGAACTGGGCGTTTTCCAGCCAGGTGACGCCCAGGCCGTGCGTGACGATCTGGGCAAAGTTGCGCTGGTAAATGGCGATCGAGCGCGTCACGGGGTGCATGCGCTTCGTCTGGTCGAGGTTGTTGTGCATCAGGGTGTCTTCTTCGAACAGGTAGAGCTTGCCGTGCACGCGCAGCGATTCGGTGGGCTGCATGGGCAGGCCGTCGCCGCCCAGGCCGCGGAAGTGGTAGCTGTACGGGCTGACGAAGAAGTCGATATCGGGCGAGCGCAGGGCCTGGGCCAGGCCCAGGTGGCTGCTGCGCTGGATGGTGGAGACCTGGCTGGCCTCGATACTCCCATAACCATCCGTGAAGAAGGCGTCGTTCCAGGCCAGGTCCATCAGGTAGCCAAAGAACGCGCCGGTCAGCTTCTCGTTGTTCGTCTGCTCCTTGACGACCCGGCAGAAAGAAAGCAGCGCGTCGGTGGCCGTCTCGGTGTAGCACTCGTTGAAATCGATGGTCTTGCGCTCGCGCTGGGGATCGCGGAAGAGGTAATGGGTGGGGTTATCCTGTTCGGCGCCCGAGGGGACGCTGGCGGTCTCAAAGGTGACCGCGGGATCGGCCCAGGCGGTTTGCAGGGCCTGCTCCGACCCGGCGTACTTGTTGCGCAGCCAGGCGCGGAAGGCCCGCTGCATGGGCGCGCTGGCATCGCCGGAGGCCAGGCCCATGGACGACCAGGACTTGATCCACTCGCCGCAGACGCCGGTGCAGATCTGGAAGGCCATGATGTGGTCGTACAAGCCGGCCTCGCGCAGGAAGGCGATGTAGGCGACCAGCACTTGCTTGACGTCTTCCTGCCAGACCTGGGAGGCGAATGAGGCCGAGATTTGGAGGCCGTCGGTCAGCCCTTCCAGTTCTTCGGGGTAGCGCTCATTCCACCAGTTGTTGAGGCAGTAGCGGGTCTCGAACATGATGCGCAGGATGAAGAGCGCGTTGGGGTCCTCGTTGAGCACCACCTGGAGGCGCTCCGCCATCGGCGCGAAATCGAAATGACTGGCGCCGTCCGGGCCGGGCTCGGTCCATTCGTAGGCCAGGGCGTCGGTGGAGTAGATGTGGATGTTGCTGTCGCGATAGGCCCGGACGGCGGCCAGGGTGTCGGGGGTGACCCACTGCGCATCGAGCGAGCCGACCCACTGGCAGTCGGCGAAAACGGGCTGGTCGTTGAGAAAAAGCGTGGGCGTGCCGTTGTGCTGTCGAACCTGGGCTTTCATGGGGCGGCCCTCCCGGGCCGGGTACTACATAAACTGGGCGGTTTCCCGAAAACTGGGTTCGAGGTATACTTTCCGAAATCCAGTTTTGGACAAGTGAACGAAAGCTATTCTACAGCGGTCTATGCATTTAAGTCCAAGGGGCGTTCTCCGGGAACGGCTTACCGTTCACGAACGCCCCTACCTATTCAGCCGAGGAGCAGCGCATGAAAATCATCGACATGAAATGCACGGTCCTGGGGCAAAACCCGGTCGTGCGCCTGATCACCGACGAGGGGATTGACGGCTATGGCGAGGCCGAGAACTCCAAGCCGTATCTGCAGCCGCACGTGCTGTATTACAAGCCCTATCTCATCGGCGAGGACCCCACCAACGTCGAGCGGGTGATGAAGAAGATCCGGCGGCTGGGCGGCTTCAAGCCGTGGGGCAGCGCGGTGAGCGCCATCGAATGGGCGCTGTGGGACATTGCCGGCAAGGCGGCCGGGCTGCCGGTGTATAAGCTGCTGGGCGGCAAGGTGCGCGACAAGGTGCGCGTGTACAACGGCGGCCGCCGCTGGCCGCTGGCGGGCTCTTCGCCCGAGGACTTTGCCGCCGACGTGGCCAGGCAGAAGGCGGCGGCGGAGGGCTTCACCATCATCAAGCAGGGCATCGGCTTCCACAGCGCCATGCCCAAGGACGTGCCGAATTTCTCCTTCGGCGATTACCTGACCGGTCCCCCTCACGCCAACCGCGCGCCGCTGACCGAGAAGGGCCTGAAGCACGTCATCGCCTGCGTGGAGGCCATGAAAGACGTGCTGGGCGACGAGGTGGGGCTGGCGCTGGACTGCGGGCCGGGCTGGATGGTGACCGACGCGATCCGGCTGGCCAGGGCCGTGGAGCCGCTGAACATCATGTGGCTCGAGGACCTGATCACCGGCGACTACACGCCCTACACCCTGGCCGATGTCTATCGCGAGGTGACGCTGGCGACCTCGACGCCGACCCACACCGGCGAGCAGGTCTACCTGCGGCAGAACTTCAAGCACCTGATCGAGAGCCACGCCGTGCGCATCATCGGTCCCGACCCGGCCGATATCGGCGGCATGGCCGAACTGAAGTGGGTGGCCGAGTACGCCGACCTGCACGGCATCCTGATGGCGCCGCACGGGATCATCGACGGCGTGATCGGCCTGGCGGCGCTGGTGCAGGTGTGCGCGACCCTGCCCGACAACTACATTGCCTTTGAGTACCCGGTGGCCAGCCCGGACTGGTGGTATGACATCGTCAAGGGCCTGCCCAACCCCATCGTCAAGGACGGGCTGATCGAGGTGTGGGACCGGCCGGGGCTGGGGGTGGAATTTGACGTGGACAAGGCGCAGAAGTATCTGCGCGAGGAAGACAAGGATTTCTTTGATTAGCGCGCGGCGATAATCGAGGATCAAACGATGTAAGGGCGTTCAATTGAACGCCCTTACGTTGCTTAAACGGTGGTCCGCAGGGAAAGTCTAGGAGATCGCCGGCGGACCCCCGGACCACAGGGGACAGCAAGTATTTCTTCGATGAGCGCGCGGCGATAGTCGAGGATTAATCGAGGTAGGGGCGTTCTATAGAACGCCCCTACGTTGTCTAAACGGCGGTCGGCCAGGGAAAGGCTAGTCCCACTTAGCGCCGTCGATGATGTCGTTCATCACCTCGGGCCGCAGCGTGATGCCCAGACCCGGCCCGTCGGGAACCTTGAGCAGGCCGTCTTTGACGGTGTAGCCCTCTTCCGACATGGCTTCGTGGACGTCGCCGTGGGGGATGCGGTTTTCGCTCATGACGAAGTTGCGCGTCATGGCGCCGTAGTGGGCGTTGGCGATGATCTGGACGTAGCTGCCGACGTTGTGGGTGGCGATGGGGATGTAGAACAGCTCGGACAGGTCGGCGATCTTCTTGCCGCCGGTCAGGCCGCCCACAAAGGCCAGGTCGGGGTGAATGGCGTCCACGGCGCCGTTCTGCATGAACTGCAGGAACTCCAGGGGGTGTTCCAGCTTCTCGCCGGTCATCACGCGCACCGCCGACTGCTGCTTATAGAACTTCCAGGTGTCCGTGTACATCACCGGCAGGGCGTCTTCGACCCACAGCGGCTTGATCGACGCGACCGCTTCGGAAAGCCCCAGCGCGCTGGGCAGGTCCCACTCGTTGTGGCAGTGAATGATGATGTCCATATCCCAGCCCAGGGCGTCACGGGCGTTCTCGTACCCCTGGCGGATGCGCCTGAGCTCGGTTGGCTTGAGCATCAGCGAGAGCTGGCCGCCGTTGTGGCGGTGGCCGTGATACTTCTGGCCGTCACTGCCGGTCATGTAGTCAAAACCGAACTTGACGGTCTTGAAGCCGCGCGGGTCGGCGTGCATCTCCTGGGCCCAGTCGCGGCAGGCGATCGGGTCAAACCAATCCACCGGGCCGAGCGTGTTGACGTACAGCGCGATCTCGTCGCGGAAGCGGCCGGTCGTCAGGCGGGAGACGGAGCAGTTGAAGACTTTGCCGGCAATGTCCCACAGCGCCATATCGATGCCGCTGATGGTGGGGTTCTGGGTCCAATGGGCGTGCCACTGGGCGCGCATGCGGATCATATCGGCGTAGCACTTTTCAATCGCCAGCGCGTCCTGCCCGATGAGCGAGTCTTTCATGAAGTCGAGATAGCCCTGTACGATCACGGCCGGCAGGCCGGCCTCGCCGATGCCCTCGATGCCGGCGTCGGTCTGCACCCGGATGATAGACTGGATGCCGTGGCCTTTGAGCTGGTAGACCTTAATGGCGGTGATGTGGACGCGATCACGTTCGGACTGGGCCAATGCGGCCAACTTTGTTTCCATGTTTCCAAACTCCTTTGTTGCGATAGGGGGTTAACGGGCCAGGCCGCTCAGGCGGCGTGGGGGCCCGCCTTGGGAACGGCTGCCTCGGCTGCCAGCAAGCCCTCCGCGCGCAGATCGACCCACAGCGCGGGGGGGAGCGGCGCCTGGGCGGCGGCCAGCGTGCTGGCATACTCGGCCACCGAGGCGGCGCCCATAATCAGCGTGCGCACGGCCGGGTGCGCCAAAGGGAACTGCAGCGCGGCGGCCTGCAGGGATACGCCGTGCCGGGCGCAGACGGCCTCCAGCCGCCGCACCCGCTCGATGATCTCCGGCGGCGCGGGCGCGTAGTTGTAGCGCGCGCCGGGGACCGGCCCGGTGACCAGGATGCCGCTGTTGTAGACCCCGCCCAGAACGAGGGTGAGGCCCTTCTGCCGGCACATTTCGAGCAGGGGCAGGGCGGTCTGTTCCAGCAGGGTGTAGCGCCCAGCCAGCAGGAAGCAGTCCACGTCGGCGTGCTGGGCGAACTCAGACAGCATCTGCCACTGGTTCATGCCCGAGCCCACCGCCCGGATGACGCCCTGGTCGCGCAGCTCGCACAGCGCCGGGAAGGCCTCGTCCAGGGCCTGTTGCAGGCAGCAGTCCGGGTCATGGACGTGGACGATGTCCAGGTAAGACACCCCCAGGCGCTTAAGGCTGGCCTCCACGCTGCGCAGGATGAAGTCGCGGCTGAAGTTATTGCGGGCCGGGTCGCCCTGGGAGATGTCCCAGCCGGCCTTGCTGGCCAGCAGGTAGCGCTCACGCGGCACGCCCTGCAGCGCGGCGCCCAGCCGGGTTTCGCTGAGGCCCAGGCTGTAGAGCGCCGCGGTGTCGAAGAAGGGGCGGGGGCCCGCCAAGACCAGGCGCACCAGCTCGGTAAACTGCGCCTGGGGCACGGCCGGGTCGGCGGGCCAGGTGCCGGTGCCCAGACCCATGCGGGGGAATGGCCAGTCTGCGAGGCGATTGGGTGTCGTGGTCATGGGTGGGGAAAGCCTCAGCGCTTGAATGAAATCTCGGGGACGAAGCCGAGCACGCGTTCGGCCCGCGAGCAGTCGAGCAGGGCGCTGTGCCCTGCCAGGCCGGGGCGCAGCTCGGCTTCGGGATGGTACTTCCGCGCCCACTCGCGCGAGGGCAGCGCCACGCAGGACTCGCGCGCGGCCACGAAGAGCACCTGGTGGCTGTTGGGCGGCAGGTCCACCGTGGCGGCCAGGTAGCAGGCGCGGGCCGCGTCCTGCACGTGCAGGTAGGCGCCCAGGGCCACGTGCGACGGCTCCGGGTCGGCAAAGGGCATTTGCGCGAACCAGTCGGGGTTGGAGACAAAGGGGAAGCGGAAGCTGATGATGCTCTGCCCCCAATGCGCGGCAAAGGAATTGGCGCACACCTCGCCGACCAGCTTGGACAGGCCATAGTCCTCGTGCGGCGTCACCGGGTGGTCTTCGTCCAGCGGCAGGTACTGGAAGCGCAGCGGGCTGCGCGGCGTGATGGTGTTATTCACCTGCACGCTGGAGGCCAGCACCACGCGTTTGATTCCGAGCCGGGCCGAGGCCTCCAGCACGTTCCAGGTCATGCTCACATTGGTCAGGAAGGTTTTGGCGCTGGGCAGGATGCGCTGCGCCGCCATGGCCGCCAGGTGGATGACGGCGTCGCAGCCGTGCAGGACGTCGTAGACCTGGCCCAGGTCGGTCAGGTCGGCCCGCAGGAAGCGCGTAAACTCGCCGGCCTGGGGTTGGCCCACCGCGTCGGCGCTCATCACGTCGACGCCTTTCTCTCGGCAATAGTTAACGGTGGCGGTGCCGATCATCCCGCGCGCGCCGGTGACTGCGAGGCGCATGTTAGGGCAACCGTCCTTGCTTGATTAAGGTGATGGCCGCCTTGATATAGCCCATGGCGAAGGCCATGCCGGCATGCCACGGCGCGGCGCAGTCCATGGCCGGCGTATGGTCGGGGATGAGCACTCCGTCATAGCCGTTGCGGTGCAGGATGCCCAGGATGCGCAGCATGTCGGTGTCGCCTTCGTCCACAAAGACTTCCTCATAGTTCGGCACCTTGCCGCGCACGTTGCGGAAGTGGATGTAGCCGATGCGGCCCGACTTGCTGAGGTGGTCCACGGTGGCGTAGATGTCCTCACTGGGCATTTCGGAGAGGGTGCCCAGGCAGACCTCCAGCCCATTGGCCGGGCTGGGGTTGACCTCCAGGATGCCGGCATAGCGCGCCTGGGTGTAGGCCAGGCGGTGAGCGCCGCGCAGCGACGGCATGGGCGGGTCGTCCGGGTGCAGCGCCAGGCGCACCCCGGCCTCCTCGGCCACCGGCACCATCTCGTCGATGAAGGCTTTGAAGCGCTGCTGGATCTCTTCGTCCGAGACCGGGGGCAGGTCGGGCCGGGCCTGGGCCGGGTCAAAGGTCTCGGCATCGTAGATCATATTCCACACCATGCCGGCCGGGATGGGCGGCTGGGGCTTGTTCTTGAACCCGACCGACACCGCGCCCCCGCGTGCCCACGGGCCGCGCTCGTGGCCCCAGACGCCGGCCACGCTAAAATAATAGCCCATAACCGGGATGCCGACGCGGCCCATGTCGCGCAGGATGCGCTTGCAGTGCTCAAGCTGCTGCTTTTTGCGCGGACCGTCCAGCAGGATGTCTGACCAGTGGGCGGGCGAGAAATTCTCCAGGGCTTCCAGCTCCAGCCCTTCGGCATTGACCAGGGCCTTCAGGTCGCGCAAGCCCGCATAGGTCCAGAGGGGGTCGTCGACGCCCGCGGCCAGCCCGTGCCCGGCCCGCTCGCCATAGGCGGCCAAAAGCGCGGTATTCCTTTCGGAAACTTCCCCGGGCATATGGGCGACGATATGCGTGGCGCCGGTTTGCCGGGCAAAACGCAGGTCAGACGAATTGAGCATATTGCGGTAAAGCCCAAATCCGAGTTTCATCGTATAATCTCCTCCTAGCGAGAGACGCCTTTTTCCAAGTATAGCTTTTATTTTGTCGCCGAACACTTTTGTTTCCATGACTTTCAGTAAGGAACCGCGAGTGATTCGGTTTCGCCCACTTGTTGTATCACAGGCCCCGTCCGGATGCAAAGCCGGGTCGAGAGCACTGCCGCCCGCGCCACCGGGCCGCGCCTAATCTATCCCCCATCTCATAAGCCAACCTATATGACTAAACCAACCGCAACGCGGGACGCGTCTTACTTAATCTATGTCGGCACTTATACCGAGCCGCACAACGTAACCGGGGCGAAGTCCCAGGGCATCTATGTCTACCGCCTGGACCTGGCGGACGGCACGCTCACGTATGTGGGCGTGGCGCCGAGCGGCAAGAACCCGTCCTTCGTGACGGTCCACCCCACCGGGCGCTATCTGTATGCGGTACACGAGGTGGAGCAGTTCGACGGCCAGCCGGGCGGGGGGGTGAGTGCCTATGCCCTGGACCCTGAAACCGGGGTGCCCGCGCCGCTCAACCGCCAACTGTCGCAAGGCTCCATCCCCTGCCATGTGAGCACGGATGCGTCGGGCCAGCACGTGCTCGTGGCGAACTATGTGGGCGGCTGCGTGAGCATGCTCCCCCTGGAAGCCGACGGCAGCCTGGCGCCCGCCAGCGATGTGGTGCCGCACCGCCACCTGGACCCCAACGGCCCGCCGGACAAGCGCTCGCACGCGCACCAGATCATCTTCGACCGCAGCCAGCGCTGGGCCTTCTCGCCCGACCTGGGCCTGGACCAGGTGATGGTCTACCAGCCCGACAGCGCCACCGGCAAGCTGAGGCCGCGGCGTGAGCGCTCGGTGAAGGTCAAGGCCGGCGCCGGCCCGCGGCACATGGACTTCCACCCCGGCGGGCGCTTTGCCTACCTGATCAATGAGCTCAACGGGACCATGCTGGCCTTCGCCTTTGACCCGGCCGAAGGCGCCCTGCGCGAGCTGCAGACCGTCTCCACCCTGCCCGAGGGCTACAGCGGCCCGATCTCGTGCGCGGACATCCACGTGGCGCCCTCGGGCAAGTTTGTCTATGGCTCGAACCGCGGCCACGACAGCCTTGTGATCTTTGCCATCGACCAGGCCAGCGGGCGCCTGAGCTACGTGGGGCACGAGCCCACCCTGGGCCGCACCCCGCGCAACTTCGCCATCGACCCCACCGGCGCCTACCTGCTGGCGGCCAACCAGGACACGAGCACGATCGTTACTTTTCGCATTGACCCCGAGACCGGCAAGCTGGCGCCGACCGGGCAGGTGACGGACGTGCCGGCGCCGGTCTGCATTAAGTTTCACCGACTGCCATGATCAAAATCGCCGAGATCCTGCCGCCGTACCCGACGCCGCTGTGGCCGCTGACCGCCCAGTGCGGCCTGCGCTATGTGGTGGGGATGATGGACCTGAGCCGGGGCCTGGATGGGCCCCCGGAGGACCGCCCCTGGAGCTATGCGTCGCTGCTGCGGTTGAAGCAGGGCTACGAAGGCGCCGGCTTCGAGCTGGCCGTGCTGGAGAGCCGGCCGCCCATGGACAAGATCAAGCTGGGGCTGCCCGGGCGCGACGCCGAAATCGAGCAGGTGTGCGGCCTGCTGGAGGCCATGGGGCGGCTGGGCATCCCGGTGTGGTGCTATGAGTGGATGCCGGTGTTCAACTGGCTGCGCACCGCGGTGGATGTGCCGGCGCGCGGCGGCGCCCTGGCCACCGGCTTTGACAACGCCGCCATGCGTGACGCGCCCCTGACCGAGTACGGGGAGGTGGGCGAAGACCAGCTCTGGGAAAACCTGAAGTACTTCCTGGAACGGGTGGTGCCCGTGGCCGAGGCGGCCGGGGTGAAGCTGGCCATGCACCCCGATGACCCGCCCCTCTCGC
Source organism: uncultured Anaerolineales bacterium (assembly GCA_964449185.1). Classification (GTDB taxonomy): domain Bacteria; phylum Chloroflexota; class Anaerolineae; order Anaerolineales; family UBA6663; genus CAYUYN01. The sequence continues at coordinate 10,866 of CAYUYN010000023.1, forward strand.
CGATCCGCGGGCTGGGGCGCATCATGCGCAGCGTCGAGAACTTTCAGCGGCTGATCGAGCTGGTCCCCAGCCCGGTCAACGGCCTCACCCTGTGCCAGGGCAACTTCACCCTGATGACCAACGACCTGCCACAGGTCATCCGGCACTTTGGGCGGCAGGGCAAGCTTTTCTTTGCGCACTTCCGTGACGTGCGCGGCACGCCCGAGAAGTTTGTCGAGACCTTCCACGATGAAGGCCAGACCGACATGGCGGCCTGCATGCGCGCCTACCGCGAGATTGGCTTTGAGGGAGTGCTGCGGCCTGATCATGTGCCCACCATGGCGGGCGACAGCAACGCCGACCCGGCCTATTCGTCCATCGGCCGGCTGTTCGCCATCGGCTACATCAAAGGGCTGCGCGAGGCCGTGTACGGCCGCGCTGTCACTGAATAGACCTCGCTTGCGTGGGCGGCGCCGCGCTGAGCGGGGCGCCGCCCACCGCACCTAAACCCCCTAAGTCTTTTCTCTAACTGGTATGATGCGAAGTCTTTATAACCGCGCCTTTGGCAGTACACTGGGTGACAACGCCTGGTATATTTGCGTGGAGGCGTTCTGGGCCACGCTCTTTGCCGGGGCGCATACCTTCGCCGGCGCCTACGCCATCCGGCTGGGCGCCACCAACTCCGAAATCTCCCTGCTGTCCTCGCTGCCGGCCCTGACGGCCGTGCTCATCCTGCTGCCCGCAGGTCACTTTCTCCAAACCCGCCTGCGGCCCAAGCGTTGGATTCTCGGCGCCTTGACCCTGTATCGGGCCGGCACCCTGCTGTTTGTGCTGCTGCCCTGGATGAAGGTCGGCGGCCTGTCCAGCGGCGCGCTGTTTGTCATCATCTTTGCCGCGCTCACCATCCCCGCGCACTTCTTCAATCTGGGGTTCATCCCGCTCCTGGCCGAGGCCATCCCCGCTAAGCAGCGGGCCGATGCCTTCACGGCCCGCAACGTGGTACTGGGGGCGGGGATGGCTATTTCGACCTTCCTGCTGGGCCTCTGGTTGGGCAAAGTGCCCTATCCGGCCAACTACCAGATCATGTTCCTGTTCGCTTTTGCCGTGGCCATGATCAGCCTGTACTATCTGGGCAAGGTCAAAGTGCCGGCCAAGCCGCTGCCGGCGCCGACGGTGCGGGCCGCCGCCCAGCAGAAATCCCTGCTCCAACGCGGGACCGTCTTCTTTACTTCGCCCTTTAAGTGGCAGGGCTTTACCCGCATCTTCATCAATTCCTTTCTGTTCAGCCTTGGCCTATGGGCGGCCGGACCGCTCTTTCTGCTCTATACCGTGCGCAACCTGGGCGCCAGCGAGGCCTGGCTGGGCGCCTATGGGGCCGTGGGCAGCCTGGCCACCATCTTCGGCTACCTGTTCTGGCGCCGCATCATTGCCCGCACGGGTGAGCCCAAAACGCTCAAATACACGGTGCTGTTGATGGGGCTCTACCCGCTGCTGGTGGGCTCGACCGCTTCCTTGACGCTGATTCTCATCCTGGTCGGGCTGAACGGCCTGATCGTGGCCGGGTTCAACCTGAGCCACTTCAACACGTTTCTAAAGGTGATCCCCGCCAGCGAGCGGCACAACTACACGGCGCTGTACATGGCCGTGGCCAATGTGGGCGCCTTTATCGCGCCGCTGGTGGCGGTGTACATGTCTGACCGTCTGGGCTTTGGCCCCGTGCTCATGGCCTGCGGGCTGCTGACCATGCTCGGCTCGCTCTCGTTTTGGCTGTGGCCAGTGGCGGAGGCCCATACGGTGGAGGGAAAGCTGCAAGTGGACGAGACCTAAACCGCGTTGACCCAGGCGATTTTTTTCGATACCATATTCATCAGATTAACTTTCCGTACCCGACCTGACCGTGCTGCGTGTGAAGACCGGCAGGCTCGGCGCAGGGGTGGGACGGACCGCAGCCGGCTTCGGCCGGCAAGGAGAGACAGTCGATGACGACCGCAGAGACGCCAACCCTCAAGACCTACGAAAAGTACCGCGTCAGCGTGGAACAGTACCGGCGGTTCCGCGAGCAGGGCTTCCTGGTGATCAAGGGGTTGATCCCGCCCGAAGACGTCCAGGAAATGAACGACTACATGGACGACATGCTCGCCGGGCGCCGCACCCTGGACGGGGCGCTGATCATGGCGGGCTTTGGGCTCAAGCCCAACTCGCCCGATGACTGGGCGCGGGCCCACATGCTGCACCGGCTGTCGGGGGTACACGAGCGTTTCCTGCTGCACCCGCGCGTGCTGGATGGCTTGGAGGCGCTGATCGGGCCGGATGTGCTGGCGCTGCAGTCGATGCTGTTCTTCAAGCGGCCCGGACAGCCGGGGCAGGGCTATCACCAGGACTCGTACTACCTGCCGACCTTCCCGGACACCCTGTGCGGCGCCTGGCAGGCGCTGACCCCGGCCACCCTGGAAAATGGCTGCCTGTGGTACGCGCAGGGCTCGCAGCACGAGCCGGTCTACCCGGACGCGAACGGCGGCGGCGCGGCGCTGACGACCAACCTCGGCGACCTGGGCACCATCGCCAACCCCAGCCACAATGACCTGTCCATCAACACAGTGTCGCGCATCGTGGAGAAGTACAAGGACCGGCTGGTGCCGGTGGAGGCTGAACCCGGCGACGTGGTGTTCTTCGGGGGCCACATCGTGCACTGGTCGTTCGGCAACCAGTCGGACATTCCGCGCCGATCGTTTGTAGGCCACTACTGCAATGCCCGCTCGCTGGTGCTGTGGAACCACGGCGAGAAGTGGGCAGGCGATCAGGCCAACTACCTGCACATCCTGGCGCGCGGCGACAGCCACCTGGCGTATGCCCAGCCCAAGTTTGGCACGCCCTGCGCGGCCAACCAGCCCAAGGCGGCGCCGGCCAACGGCCAGCCGAAGTCGATGATGGGCATGGACGACGGCCTGATGGGCGAGGGCGAGCATCCGGAGGACGATCACGACCATTGAGTTAAGGGCCGCGTTGCCAACCCCCTCCTGCCGAAAAAACCTGCCAGGTCTTCAAGACCTGGCAGGTTTGCGCTTCAGAAAATCCTAAATCCTTTGTGCGCTTCGGTGCGCCGGCGTGCCTGCGTGGTAAGAGTCCGTCGCGCGGAGCGGTCGTCGCCTGTTACGGCCGCGCGATCTGCTCCAGGCCCAACATCAGCCGCTCGATGTCTTCGGGCGCGTTGAAGTGCGCGGTGGCAATGCGCAGCGCGTTGAAGTGCGGGATGACGCGCGTGTAGATCTTATGCTGCTCGCGCAGGGTCTGGCTCACCTGCTGGGCCTGGTGGCCTTCGATGACAAAGGCCACCAGCCCGGACGAAGCTTCGTAGGCCAGGGGGGTCAGCAGCCGCAGGAAGGGCCGCTCCATGATGCAGTCCTTGAGGTGGTCGCTGAGCGCGGCGATGTGGCGGTAGACGTTGGCCCAGCCCAGGCTCTCAAACCAATCCAGGCTGTACCCCAGGCCGGCCTGGATCGGCCAGGCGCGCGTGCCAAACTCAAAGCGCTGGCCGGTCAGGAAAGGCTCGGCGGTCTGCTCGATCAGGTCCACCTTCTCCAGCGAGCCGGCGCCCACGTGCGCCGGGGAAAGGGCCGTGAGCTTTTCGCGCCGGCTGTAAAAGAAGCCGCTGCCTTTGGGGCCGCTGAGCCACTTGTGCCCATTCGACGCGTAAAAGTCGCAGCCGATGTCACGCACGTCGATGGGCAGCGCGCCCGAGACCTGGGCGCCGTCGAACAGGCTGAGGATACCGCGCTGGGCCGCCCACGCGCTGATGGCCTTGGCCGGCAGCCGCGTGCCGGTCTCGCACGAGACCAGGCTCATGACCACCAGGCGGGTGCGGTCGGTGACCGCCTCTTCCAGCCGCGCCAGCATCACGTCGTCCTGGGGCGAGACGGGCACGCGCTTGACGACGATGCCTTTGGTCTTTTTCAGATACAGGGAGGGGTGGTTGACCGCCTCGTGCTCTTCGTCGGTGATGATCAGCTCGTCGCCGGGCTGCCAGTCGAGGCCGGCCAGCACCAGGTTGATGCCGTCGGTGGCGTTGCGGGTGAAGGCGATCTCATCGGCTTCGGCGCCGATCAGGGCGGCGATGCGCTGGCGGGTCCCTTCGCTCTCTTCGCCCATCTGCGGGCTGGCGGCCACGCCGCGGCGCTCAAACTCGGCCTGGATGGACTGGAAGGCGGCCAGGGCGGGGTCGGGCATGATGCCGTAGGTGCCCACGTTCAAATAGACGACGTCCTGGAGCACGGGAAACGCCGCCCGGACCTGCTGCAGGTCGAGCAAACCGGATACACGGTTGATCATGAGCTGCCTTTCGTCGGAAAACCTGGGGCCGGGCGGGGCCGCGGCGCGGCGACCGGCCATGTTATACTCAGTCGCTGATACCAGCGTCGTGTCACTGAGACGGCCCCCTCAACCCATCACGTTCACCACACTGATCCATGACCATGGCGACTACTCTCCTGAACTATAACCTGTCTGACGGATATCTCCAAAACTGGTTGGTGGCCGGTCCGCTGGCGGCGCCGCTTACCCACCCAGAGCCCGCGACCCCGGCATTGTCGACGCCCGCCTCAGGCGTCACCGAGCCCCCGGTGGAGCTCGGTCCGCTGGGAGCCGGCCTCGCCGCCGTGTGGCGCTACTACCGCTGCCGCGCCGACCACTGGGTGGATTTCACCGCCACCCAGTCATTGCCCACTGCTCTGCGCGCGTGGGCCTATGCGCAGGTGACCGTGCCCGCCGCCCAGGCGATTGAGCTCGTCCTGACCACCCACGGCCCGGCGGAGGTGTGGGTCAATGGGACGCACGTGCAGCACGTCGAGCACTTTGATACGCAACGGCCGCGCAGCGTGAACTTCCAGGCCGCGCTCCAGATGGGCAGCAACGAGATTCTGGTGCGCTTTGAGACGGCCGGCGTGGGCGACCTGCCGTTTGTGATGGCGCTGCGGCTGACGGGTGCCGCTGAGGCGCAGGTGGTGCTGCCCACCAACATCGAGGCGGGGTTCGCCGCGGCGCGGCGCGTGACCCTGGAACAGGTGGCGGAGACAGCCACCCTGGATCGCTACGTATATGGGTTCTTCGACGGCGACCGGTATGACAAGAACGAGACCATCAATGTAAGCTTTCCGAGCGGCCTGGCCCAAGCCGGGGAGCTGACGTTCCGGCTGCAGAGCCTGCACGGCGACATCTTCCAGGAGCGGACGGAAGCGGCCAAGGCCGGCACGGTCGTGCCGATGGCCAGGACTTTCCCCCTGCGCAGCGGTCCCCACCACCTGGCCATCGCACCGAACGCCAACGACTACTACAAGAAGCAGCTCCGGTTCGAGCGCCAGGAGCTCTTCTACGTCGCGCGCACGCCCTATACGCAGAAGGCGGGCGCCGACCTCAAGGCGCGCGCCCAGGAGGCCCTGACGGACGCCGCCGCGCGCCGCGGCGGCAGCCTCTTCACCGAGATCGCCAAGATGGCGCTGGGCCAGATGGAAAAGGTGGAGACCAAGGTCGTGCAGCGGGCTATCAAGGGCCTGGACCAGCGCCAGGCCGGCTCGGCGGCAGACCTATTGGGCGGTCTCATCGCCGTGGTGCGCTTTGGGAAGAAGAAGCCCCGCCTCGACCGCAACCTGCGCGCGTCGCTGGAAGCGTGCGCGGCCAACTATCGCTATGCGGCGGATGACCGGAAACCCGGCGCTGACCTGGATGGCCTGGACTTCTCCGGCGAAAGCCAGCAGATTCTGTATCACGCCTGCGAGATCCTGGCCGGGCAGCTTTTGCCCGAGCGCCTCTTTGCGATGACGGGCGAAACCGGCGCGTGGCACCGCCAGCGCGGCGAGGCCGCGGCCCTGGCCTGGCTGCGGCAGCGCGGCGCGTTCGGCTTCGCCGAGTGGGATGCGCCGGCCGCGGTGGAAGAGACCGTGGGGGCGCTGGCCGCTTTGGTGGACCTGGCCCAATCCGAGACCGTGCGCGAGCTGGCGGCCGTGCTGCTGGACAAACTCTTCTTTGGCCTGGCGGTGAACTCGTTTGAGGGCGCTTACGGCTCGTCGCGGGGCAGCACCGATACGGCCAGCGTGCTCAGCGCCCGCCTGGAGCCCACCTCCGGCATCGCGCGGCTGCTGTGGGGGCGTGGCAATTTCAACGAACACGTGCTGGGCGTGGTCAGCCTGGCGCTCTGCCGCGCGTATCAACTGCCGGACGTCATCGGCCACATGGCCACGGACCCGGTGGAAGCGTTCTGGAGCCAGGAACGCCATGTGCGGCCGGCGGCGGCCGCGCCGGTGACGCCCGACCTGGCGGGGCACTGGGCCTGGGAAGTGCAGACGGCGGTCTACAAGACCAAGGACTTCATGCTGGCCTGCGCGCAGGACTATGCGCCGGGCACGCGCGGCCAGGCCGAGCACATCTGGCAGGCCACGCTCGGCCCGGATGCCGTGGTCTCGGTGAACCATCCCGCCAACCTGAGCACCGACGACGCCCACCGCCCGAACTTCTGGGCGGGCAACGGCGTGCTGCCGCGGGCCGCGCAGTGGGGCGACGTGCTGCTGGCGCTGTACCGGCTGCCGGAGGACGATTGGCTGGGCTACACCCATGCCTACTTCCCGGCGGCGGCCTTTGACGAATATGCGCTGGAAGGGCAGTGGGCGTTTGCCCGCCAGGGCACGGGCTACCTGGCGCTGCGGGCGGCGCGGGGCCTGGACTTTGTGACCAGCGGCTCCGCGGCCTACCGCGAGCTGCGCTCGAGCGGGCGCGAGCATGTCTGGCTGTGCCATATGGGCCAGGCGCTGCTGGACGGCAGCTTTGCCGAGTTCCAGGGCAAGGTCAAGGCCCTCGACATCACGACTGACGGGCTGGCGGTGCAGGCCCGCACCCTGCGCGGCGACCGGCTGGAATTTGGCTGGGAAGGACCGCTGCTGATCAACGGCGAGGCCCAGCCCCTGGCCGCCGGCCGGCACGTGGAGAACCCCTACTGCATCGCGGACCTGCCCGCCGCGCAGATGGACCTGGTGGCGCGGGGCGCGGGGATCAGGCTGAAGTTTGAGTGAAGCTAATTGCGAATATTCGGATCGAGCGCATCCCGCACGGCGTCGCCCAGGATGATCCAGGCCAGCATGGTGATGGCCAGGACAATGGACGGGTACAGGATCAGGTGCGGCGAGGTGCGCACGAAGCCCTGGTAGACGCCGATCATCTGGCCCCACGAGGGGGTTGGCGGGGGCACTCCCAGGCCCAAGAAGCTCAGGCCGGCCTCGGCAAACATGGCCCCTGGCACGCCCAGGGTCATGGAGACGATGACGGGCGTGAGCGAGTTGCGCAGGATGTGGGTGCGCACGATCCACGACGTGCCGGCGCCCATGGCGCGCGCGGCGCGCACGAAGTCGGTCTCTTTCAGCGACAGCACCTGGCCGCGCACCAGGCGCGCAATGCCGATCCACCCGGTGAGGGTAAAGGCCAGGATGATGTTCCCCAGCCCGGCGCCGAGGGCAATCATCAGCAGGATGTAGAGCAGCAGGCCCGGGATCGACGACAGGACGTCGATCAGGCGCGTCAGGGTGAAGTCCAGCCAGCCGCCCACCAGCCCGCCGATGGCCCCCAAAGGCAGCCCAATCGCCACCACCGCCACCTGGCTCAAAACGCCCACGGCCAACGACACGCGGGTGCCGTAGATGATGCGGCTGAGCACGTCGCGGCCCAGGTCGTCTGTTCCCAGCCAATACTTGGCGTTGGGGGGACCGTACGTGGCCGTGTAATCGCTCATGTACGGATCGTACGGGGCAACGTATTTGGCAAAGACCGCGACGACGACCTGCAGCAGGATAAAGATCAGCGCGGCCATGCCCCACTTGTTGCGCGCGAAGCGGCGCCAGGCTTGCGCGGCGCTGCTGGCGCGCCGGGCGGGCGCGAGTTTGGCAATGGCGGGGGAGGCGGGGGTGGTGGCGGTCATGGTTTCACTTGGCCCGGACGTAGGTGACGCGCGGATCGACGACCGCGTAAGTCAGGTCGGTGATCAGGTATGTCATGCTGATGATGGTGGTCCAGGCCAGGGTGGTGGCCATGATCAAGGGATAGTCCCGGTTCTGCACGGCGGTTACCCAGAACTGCCCGATGCCGGGGATGCGGAAAATGCTTTCGACAAAGAAGGAGCCGACCATCAGACCGGCCAGCAGCGGGCCGCCCACGGTGACGAGGGGGGTCAGGGCGTTCTTGAAGATGTGGATGAGCGTCACCCGCATGGCCGGCAGGCCCTTGGCGCGCGCCGTGCGCACGTAGTTCGAGCGCATCACATCCACCATGCTGGCGCGCGTGTAGCGCTGCAGGATCAGGACCGGTCCCAGCGAGTTGGCGAGCACCGGCAGTACCCACTGTTGGGGCGTGTCCCAGCCCCCGGTGGGCACCCAGCCCAGCTGGATGGAAAAGACGATCTGGAGCAGCAGCGCCAGGATAAAGCTGGGCATGGCCAGGCAGAAGAGCGAGACGGCCGTGCCGGTGTAGTCGATCCAGGTGCCCTGGTTCATGGCGGCGGCGATGCCCAAGCCCACCCCCACCACAATGGAAAACATCAACGTCATAACGCCCAAATGAATGGAATAGGGCCACTGTTCCTGGAAGATTTCCAGCACCGTTTGACCCTGGTAGTAGAACGAGTAGCCAAAATCCAGCCGCACGGCGTTGCGCATGAACAGCAGATACTGCGTCAGGACGGGCTTGTCGAGGCCGTACTTGGCTTCGAGCTGCGCCTTGACCTCGTCGGGGATGGCGACCGAGGCATTAATGGCCATGATATCGAAAGGCCCGCCGGGGACCACCTTCATCAGGAAGAAGGTAATGGCCGACACGGCGAGCACGACGCCGATGACACCGGCCAGGCGGATGAGAATGTAACGACCCATGGGCAGCTCCTTGCGGTGCGAACGCCTAGACCTAACCCCCCGGCCCCCTTCCCTGCAAGGGAAGGGGGTGCCTCTTGGCCAGTGCCGTTGCGACAGAACTTGATTGCTTGTACTTAGACCGGCGGCTGAAAGGCGCCGGCGGCGCCGCGGCGGCCAGCATCGAAAATGACGTCGGTCTTGCCCGGCTCGGCAAAGTGACAGGCCGCAAAATGATCGGGCGTGATCTCGCGCAGGGGCGGCAGATCGGTCTTGCAGATCGCCTGCACCCACGGACAACGCGGGTGGAACGGGCAACCCGGCGGCCGGTTGATGGGGCTGGGCACATCGCCCGCTAGGGTGCGCTTGCGGCCGCGCTGGCTGGGCTCCGGGTCGGGCACCGCGTTAATCAGCGCCATGGCGTACGGGTGCAGGGGCGTATCCACGATCTCACGGCTCGGCCCGATTTCCACCAGGCGGCCCAGGTACATCACCCCGATACGCTCGCTCATAAAGGCCGTGACGGCGATGTTGTGCGAGATGAACAGGTAGGTGAGCTTGAACTGCTTCTGGAGATCGCGCAGGAGGTTGAGGATCTGCGCCTGGACGGACACATCCAGCGAGGAGACTGGCTCGTCGCACACCAGCAGCTTGGGCTGGAGGGCCAGCGCGCGGGCAATGCCAATGCGCTGCTGCTGCCCGCCCGAAAATTCGGTGGGAAAGCGCATGGCGGCGTCGGCCGGCATGCCGGTCACCCGCAGCAGCCGGCTGACCGCCTCGGACCGCTCCTGGGCGCTGCCCTCCCTGTGGATGTCGAGCGGCTCGCGGATGATCTCTTCCACCACCATGCGCGGGTCGAGCGAGGCCAGCGGGTCTTGAAAGATCATCTGCATCTGGCGCCGGGCCTTAACCAGCTCGGCGGGGCTGAGCGTGGTCAATTCCTGCCCGTCAAAATTTACTGAACCGCTGGTCGGCTCGTGCAGCTTCATGATGGTGAGGCCGAGCGTGGTTTTGCCGCAGCCCGACTCGCCCACCAGGCCGAGCGTTTCGCCCTGGCGGATGGTCAGGTTGACGTGGTCCACGGCCACCAGGCGGTGGTGGTGCTGGCCGAAGAAGCCGCTGTGGATGGGAAAGCTTTTGACGAGGTCAGTGGTTTCCAGGAGGATTTCAGGCATGGGCGGGCTTCGCTAGTGGGTCACCGGTACGGGGCCGGTCTCGGCCGCGGCCTCGGCCGCGGCCGCCGCCACCCAACAGGCGGCGGTCTGGCCAGGCCAGATGGGCAGCAGCGGTGGGTTCTCGACCTCACAGCGCGCCACGCTAACGGGGCAGCGCGGGGCGAAGGGGCAGCCGATAATCGTGGCGGTCAGGCTGGGGGGCGCGCCTTCGATGGTGGTCAGCCGCTCGGGCCAGTGCCGCAGCCGGGGAATGGCGCCCAGCAGGGCCTGGGTATAGGGGTGCTGCGGCGCCCGGAAAATGTCCTGCACCGGCGCGTTTTCCACCACGTGCCCGGCATACATCACGGCTACCTGGTCGGCCATGCCCGCCACCACGCCCAGGTCGTGCGTAATAATGATCACGGCCGTCTGGATTTCGTCCTTGAGCTCGTTGATCAGGTCCAAGATTTGGGCCTGGATGGTCACGTCCAGGGCGGTGGTCGGCTCGTCGGCAATCAGCAGGCGGGGCCGGCAGGCCAGCGCCATGGCCACCATCACGCGCTGGCG
>CAYUYN010000024.1:0-5340 GCA_964449185.1 uncultured Anaerolineales bacterium
TCCGCGAAGGCGGCCTCACGGTCGGCGCTGGCGTCATCACCAAGGTCTTGGAATAGGAACATGGCAAAGCAAAGAATCCGCATTCGCCTCAAGGCCTACGATCACCGCGTGCTCGACCAGTCGGCCAAGCGCATCGTCGAAACCGCCGAGCGCACCGGCGCCAAGGTGGTGGGCCCCGTGCCCCTGCCGACCCGCATCGAGAAGTTCACCGTGCGCCGCAGTCCTTTCATCGACAAGGACTCGCAGGAGCACTTCGAAATCCGGACCCACAAGCGCCTGATCGACGTGGTGGACCCGGACAGCAAGACCATCGACCTGCTGACCCGGCTGAACCTGCCGGCCGGCGTGGACATCGAGATCAAGCTCTAACCAGCGGACTGCGGCGCGGTCGAGGCGTTCTCATGAACGCCGGCCGCGCCGGGATAGACGGCCGGCTGCCGAGCCGGCTGGACCGCGGCCCCGCATACGACGGCGCTGCGGCCAGCCGGACTGACGAACCGGACCGGGGATGATGCTGTCGTGCCCAGACAGACAGTCCCGCGCAGAAATAGGATCAAGGAGATCTAATACATGAAAGGGCTGATTGGTAAGAAGGTTGGCATGACCCAGCTCATTGCTGAGAACGGCAAAGTAACGCCGGTGACTCTCATTGAAGCTGGGCCTTGCTTTGTCACGCAGATACGGACGGTGGACAACGCCGGCTACGCCTCCGTGCAGCTCGGGTTTGAGGAAGTGAACCCCAAGCGGCTGGCGGCGGGCGAGCGTGGTCACCTGAAAGTCAACAGCCTGCCCCCCCTGCGCCACCTGCGCGAGTTCCGCGGCGCGAACCCCGACCTCAAAGCGGGCGACCGCCTGGCGGCCGATGTCTTTGCGGTGGGCGACCATGTGGATGTGGTCGGCGTCAGCAAGGGCAAGGGTTTCCAGGGCGGCATCAAGCGCCACCATTTCAAGCGCCAACCCAAGACGCACGGCGCCTCTGACCGCACCCGCTCGCCGGGCTCCAGCGGCCAGACCACCACGCCCGGCCGCGTCTACAAGGGCAAGCGCATGCCGGGCCACATGGGCCACGAGCGCGTGACCTCGCTCAATATGAAGGTCGTGTTGGTAGACCCCGAGCGCAACTTGCTGGCGGTCAGCGGCAGCGTGCCAGGCGCCAAGGGCGCCGTCGTCATCATCCGCGAGCGCAGCCGGTAAGCGGCGATACGGGAGCAAGTGACAGCCATGGAAGCAACCGTCAAGAATCTCAAGGGCGAAACGCTTGGCACGGTGGAACTGCCGGCGCGGATCTTTGAAGCCCCCATCAATAAAGACCTGATGCACCAGGCCCTCGTCCGCCAGCTGGCGAACGCGCGCCTGGGCACCCACAGCACCAAGTCGCGCGGCGAAGTGTCGGGCGGCGGCAAGAAGCCGTGGAAGCAGAAGGGCACCGGCCGCGCGCGCGCGGGTTCCAGGCGCTCGCCTATCTTCGTGGGCGGCGGCAAGGTGCACACCCCCAAGCCGCGCTCTTACGAGCAGGCCATGCCGCGCCAGATGCGCCGCGCCGCCCTGCGCTCGGCCCTCTCGGTTAAGGCCGCCGACAGCCAGATCATCGTGCTGGAAGACCTGAACCTGGAGGGTGGCAAGACCAAGGCCATGGCGCAGGTGCTGGCCAGCCTGGTGGCCGACGGGCAAACCGCCCTGGTGCTGCTGCCGGCCAAGAACGAAGTCGTGGAGCACTCGCTGCGCAACCTGGAGCGCGCCAAGTACCTGCGGGCGAATTACCTGAACATTCGCGACCTGCTCGGGTACGACATGGTGCTGCTGCCGCTGGGGGCGCTCGCAGTCATCGAGGGCTACCTCGGCTGAGCCGGGGCAACGACGGAAAAGAGACACTATGACTATTTACGATGTGCTCCGCCGGCCAATCGAGACTGAGAAGTCCCGCTACCAGAACAGCAAGCTGCACCAGTACGTGTTCGAGGTGGGCCGGAACGCAACCAAGATCCAGATCAAAGAAGCCGTCCAGACGCTCTTCGACGTGGAAGTGGAGAGGGTCAATGTGCTCGTGGTCCCCGCCAAGCGCGGGCGCCGCGGCCGCACCGGCCGCCGCCTGGTGGTGCGCCAGGCCACTTACAAGAAGGCGATTGTGACCATTCGCGCCGACCAGACGATCGACGTATTCGAAGGGGTCAAGTAATGGCCGTCAAAATCTACAAACCCACCTCACCTGGCCGGCGCGGCATGACCAGCGCCTCCTTCGAGGAAATTACCAAGTCCACGCCGGAGCGCAGCCTGCTGCGCCCGCTGCGCAAGCGCGGCGGCCGCGACTACACCGGCACCATCAGTGTCCGCCACCGCGGCGGCGGCGCCCGGCGCCGCTTGCGCGTCATCGACTTCAAGCGCAACAAGCTGGACATCCCGGCGCGCGTGGCGTCGATCGAGTATGACCCCAACCGTTCGGCGCGCATCGCGCTGCTGAACTACGTCGACGGCGAAAAGCGCTACATCATCGCGCCGCTGGACGTCAAGGTGGGCGACATGCTCGTCGCCGGCCAGGCGGTCGATATCCGCGCCGGCAACGCCATGCCGCTGGCCGGCATCCCCCCCGGCACCCTGGTGCACAACGTGGAGCTGCAGCCGGGCAAGGGCGGCCAGTTGGTGCGTTCGGCCGGCACCGCCGCCCAGATCCTGGGCAAGGAAGGCGACTACGCCCAGGTGCGCATGCCCTCCGGCGAAGTGCGCCTGATCCACCAGACGTGCATGGCCACCATCGGCGAGGTCGGCAACCTGGACCATTCCAACATCAAGCTGGGCAAGGCCGGCCGCAAGCGCTACCTGGGCATCCGCCCGACGGTGCGCGGCACGGCCATGAGCCCGCGCGACCACCCGCACGGTGGTGGCGAAGGCCGCCAGCCCATCGGCAAGCCGGGCCCGCGCAGCCCCTGGGGCAAGCCCACCCGCGGCGCCAAGACCCGCCGCAACAAAGTGTCCGATGCGATGATCATCAAGCCGCGCGGGAAGAAGCGCCGCTAGGCCGCGGGCCGACGCCGCTCGCTAAGCAAGAGGTAAGACTATGTCACGTTCATTAAAAAAGGGTCCCTTCGTCGAGCCTAAGCTGCTCAAGAAGGTCGAGGCGATGAACCAGCGCGGTGATAAGAAGGTCATCCGCACCTGGAGCCGCGCCAGCACGATCTTCCCGCAGATGGTTGGTCACACGATTGCGGTGCACGACGGCCGCCGTCACGTGCCCATCTACGTTACCGAAAACATGGTGGGCCACAAGCTGGGCGAGTTTGCGCCCACGCGTACCTTCCGCGGTCACGTCACCAAGGAGAAGGCCTCGAGCGTGGAGGTGGCTAAGCCATGATCAATGTATTAGCCAAAGCCAAGCACGTCGGCATGTCGGCGCAGAAGGTGCGCCTGATCGTGGACTTGGTCCGCGGTCGCCAGGCCGATGAGGCGCTGAGCATGCTCAATTTCATGCCGAACGCGGCCGCCAAGCCCGTGGCCAAGGTGCTGCGGACGGCGATCGCCAATGCCGAAGAGAATTTCGGCCTCAACCGGACCGAGCTGATGGTGACCGAGGCCTTTGCCGATGAGGGACCCACCCGCAAGTGGCGCCGCTTTGGCGCCCGCGGGCGCTTCAAGCCCTTGCTGCGCCGGTCGTCGCACATCACTATCGTCGTGGCAGAACGGGAAGGAGCCGCCTCCTAAATGGGTCGCAAAGTTCATCCGATTGGTTTTCGTCTGGGCATCATCAAGGATTGGGAGGCGCGCTGGTTTGCCCCCAAGGGCAAGTACGCCGCGCAGCTCCAGCAGGACTTCACCATCCGGCGCATGATCGCCACCGAGCTGCAGCGCTCCGGCATCGCCCGCGTGGACATCGACCGCTTCCCGTCGCAGCTGGTGGTCACCATCTGGACGGCCAAGCCCGGCATCGTCATCGGGCGCAAGGGCGCGCAGGTGAAGGTGCTGCGCCAGCGGCTGGAAGAGCTCAGCGGCACCAAGGTCAAGGTGGAGGTCGAAGAGATCACCCAGCCCGACCTGGAGTCGCAGTTGGTGGCCGAGAACATCGCCGACCAGATCGAGCGCCGCATCAGCCATAGCCGCGCCATGAAGCGCGCCATTGGCCAGGCCATGCGCCAGGGCGCCAAGGGCATCAAGATCGTCGTTGCCGGCCGCCTGGGCGGCTCGGAAATGTCGCGCCGCGAATGGCAGCGCGAAGGCCGGGTGCCGCTCCAGACCCTGCGCGCCGACATCGATTTCTCCAAGGCCGAGGCCCTGACCACCTTCGGGCGCATCGGCGTCAAGGTGTGGATCTACAAGGGCGAGAAGATGCCCGAAGCCGTCGAGGTGCCCGAGGCAACCGACGTGTACGTCAGCGAGTAAGAGGGTACAGGCAATGTTGATTCCTAAGCGCGTCAAGTGGCGCAAACAGATGCGTGGCCGCATGAAGGGCCACGAAACACGCGGCGTGGAAGTCGCCTTTGGCGAGTACGGCCTCCAGGCGCTCGAGCCGGCCTGGGTGACCCAGCGCCAGATCGAGGCGGCCCGGCGGGCCCTGGTCCGTTATATGAAGCGCCGCGGTAAGGTGTGGATCCGGATTTTCCCGGACAAGCCGGTGACCCAGCGGGCCGCCGAGACCCGCATGGGCAAGGGCAAGGGCGCGGTCGACCACTGGGTGGCCGTCGTCAAGCCCGGGCGCATCCTGATCGAAGTGTCCGGCCTGCCCGAAGAAGTGGCGCGCGAGGCCATGCGCCTGGCGTCGCACAAGCTGCCCATTAAGACCAAGATGGTCGCTTCGTACGGCAATGCGGCCACCGAAGGCGGGGCCTAGCCATGTTGATGAGTGAGATTCGCGACATGGCCACGACCGAGCTGGCCGCCAAGCTCGACGACACGCGCGAAGAGCTGTTCCGGCTGCGCTTCCAGTTCAAGACCGGCCAGTTGACCGACTATTCGCGCCTGAGCGTCACCCGCCGCACCGTGGCCCAGATGGCGACCGTGCTGCGCGAGCGCGAGCTGGCCGAGCAGTTGGCGGCGAAAGGAGAGCTGAAATGAAGGGTAATCGTCGCCGCCTGATCGGCAAGGTGACCAGCAACAAGATGCAGAAGACCGTGGTGGTCCAGGTGGACAGCCGCCACCGCCACCCGCTGTATGGCAAGGTCGTGCACACGGCCAACCGCTTTATGGCGCACGATGAGCTGGGCGCCGCCATGGGCGACACCGTGCGCATCGTGGAGAGCCGCCCCATCAGCAAGCTCAAGCGCTGGGTGGTGGAAGAAATCCTCAACCGCGGCTACCACGTGGTGCTGCCGGCCGATGAGGCCGCCACCACCGCCGCCACCGCGGCGGCCGCCG
>CAYUYN010000024.1:5440-21250 GCA_964449185.1 uncultured Anaerolineales bacterium
GGCCGCCGAAGGGAGCGCTGAATGATCCAGCAAGAGTCCCGCCTGGCCGTGGCGGACAACACTGGCGCCCGCGAGATCCTGGTGATCCGCGTGCTGGGCGGCTCGCGCCGCCGCTACGGCCACGTGGGCGATGTGGTCGTGGCCACCGTCAAGGATGCCGCGCCGCAAGGCTCGGTCAAGAAGAGCGCGGTCGTGAAGGCCGTGATCGTGCGGACCTCCAAGGAGTTCCGCCGCGACGACGGGTCGTACATCCGTTTCGACGACAACGCCGCGGTCATCCTGGATGAGGACGGCGAGAACCCCAAGGGCACGCGCATTTTCGGCCCGGTGGCCCGCGAGCTGCGCGAACGCGGGTACATGAAGATCGTTTCGCTCGCGCCGGAAGTGCTGTGAGGCCGTTGGTCCCAGCGCTGAACGCTGCTCGTCTATCGCTGGCGGCCGCTGGGCAGCCAGGGCCAGGCGGGGGGCGGGCGGCCGGCCATAAGCCGTGAGCGATACGCGCTAAGCCAGACGTTTAGGGCCGCGGGGCCTGACGCAATATTTGAGGTGTGCCGTGAAGATTAAAAAAGGCGATACCGTAGAAGTCATCGCGGGCAAGGACCGGGGCAAGCGCGGCGAAGTGCTGCGCGTGGCGCCCAAGGACAACCGCTTGGTCGTGCAGGGGCTCAACCTACGCAAGAAGCATCAACGGGCGCGGCCAGGGGCCGGCGGCCGGCAGTTGGCGCCGGAGATCCTCACCTTTGAGGGTCCGATGGATGCCGCCAACGTCATGATCATCTGCCCCAAGTGCGGCGAGCGCGTGCGGGTCGGCTATCAGCGCGACGAAGACGGCTCGGTCTCCCGCGTTTGCAAGCAATGTGAAGAGTCGCTGGACGGCTAGCCGCCGCGGCCCTCGGGAGTAGTGAAGCATGTATAGACTGCAGGAAAAGTATCAAACCGAAGTGCGGCCGCAGCTCATGCGCGAGTTCAGCCTGGCCAACGTCATGCAGGCGCCGCGTGTCGAGAAGATCGTCGTCAACGTGGGCGTCGGGTCCGAGACCCAAGACAACAGCAAGGCCCTGGACGCGGCCGTGGGCGACCTGACCATCATCACCGGCCAGAAGCCGGTGGTGGCCAAGGCGCGCAAGAGCATCTCCAACTTCAAGCTGCGCGAAGGCAAGCCCATCGGCGTCAAGGTCACCCTGCGCGGACAGCGCATGTGGGCCTTCCTCGACCGGCTGGTGAACATCGCCCTGCCGCGCGTGCGCGACTTCCGCGGCGTGCCGTCGGAGAGCTTCGACGGCCGCGGCAACTACACGCTCGGTCTGCGCGAGCAGCTGGTCTTCCCGGAGATCGAGTACGACAAGATCGACAAGGTCCGCGGCCTGGAGGTCACGGTGGTCACCACCGCCTCCGACGATGAGCAGGGCCGCCGGCTGCTCGCGCTGCTGGGCATGCCGTTTAGCAAGAAAGGCGCTTAAGACAGATGGCCAAAACCTCGAGTATCTATCGCGAGCTCAAGCGCAAATACCCCGTGCGCGTGCGCAACCGCTGCCAGCTGTGCGGCCGGCCGCGGGGGTATATCCGCCGTTTTCACCTCTGCCGCATCTGCTTCCGGGAACGCGCCCTCGCCGGCAAGATCCCGGGTGTCGTCAAGAGCTCTTGGTAGCCGGGACGGAGTAGCCGAGTATGTACAGTGATCCCATCGCCGATTTGTTGACCCGCATTCGCAATGCGCACATGGCGGGCCATACCGCCGTCTCGCTGCCGACCTCCAAGCTCAAGCTGGCCATCGCCCAGATCTTGAAGCAGGAAGGCTACATCGAAGACTTCAGCGACCAGCCGGGCGAGGCTTCGCCGCAGGGAACCCTGCGCCTCGCGCTCAAGTACGTCGGCACGCGCCGCGAGCGCAAGCCGGTCATCTCGGGCATCGAGCGCGTCTCGACCCCCGGGCGCCGGGTGTATGCCCGCAAGCGTGATATTCCCTGGGTGCTGTCCGGGATGGGCATCGCCATCCTGTCCACCCCCAAGGGCGTCATGACCGGTACCCGCGCGCGCCAGCTCGGCGTGGGCGGCGAGGTCATCTGCAAGGTCTGGTAAGCGCTGGCAAGCGTGCGTTAGTTGGGTGCCAACGGAACGCGGCCGGTTCAACCGAACCCACCGGGTTGCGCCTAAGCACTGGCCGCCGGCCGGTGCCGGAGCCCAGGAGGAATAAACAGTGTCTCGTATTGGCAAGAAACCGATCGTGCTCCCGGCCGGTGTCCAGGTGGACATCCAGGGCAGCACCGTCAAAGTGAAGGGACCCAAGGGCGAGCTGGCGCGCGGCTTTGCCGCGCCCATCCACATCGCCCTGGACGACGGCCGCGTGAATGTCTCGCGGCCGTCGGACGAGCCCACCATGCGCGCCCTGCACGGCACCACGCGCGCCGTGCTCCAGAACATGGTCACGGGCGTGAGCACCGGCTTTAGCAAGGCCCTCCAAATCGAAGGCGTGGGCTACCGCGCCGAGATGAAGGGCAAGCAGCTGGTCATGGCCCTGGGCTATTCGCACCCGGTGCCGGTCGACCCGCCCCCCGGCATCAGCTTTGCGGTGGACGAGAAGACCAAGACCATCACGGTCAACGGCATCGACAAGGAAATCGTCGGCCAGGTGGCCGCGGACATTCGCGCGTGGCGCCCGCCGGAGCCCTACAAGGGCAAGGGCCTGCGCTACGTCGGCGAGCGGGTCCGCCGCAAGGCCGGCAAGGCCGGAAAGGTGGGCTAAAAGATGAGCAAGATCACTCGACGAGAGAGCCGCGCGCGCCGTCACAAGCGCGTGCGCGCCATCATCGTGGGCACGGCCGCCCGGCCGCGCCTGAACGTCTTCCGCAGCCTGGTGCACATCTACGCCCAGCTCATCGACGATGCCACCGGCACCACGCTGGTTTCGGCGTCGACGGTGGACGCCGAGCTGCGCGCCCAGATGGCAGGCAAGCAGAAGGCCGAGCAGGCCAAGCTGGTGGGCCAGGCCGTGGCGGCCCGCGCCCAGGCCCAGGGCCTGAAGCTCATTGTGTTCGACCGCGGCGGCTACCGGTATCACGGGCGGGTCAAGGCCGTGGCCGAGGGCGCGCGCGAAGGCGGATTGGAGTTCTAACATGGGACGACGAGATAATCGCAGTCAGCGGCCTCGTGAGAATCGCGGCGAAGAGCGCGTCGAAGAGCTCGACGAGCGCGTGGTCGACATTTCGCGCGTGGCCAAGGTGATCAAGGGCGGGCGGCGCTTTGCCTTCCGCACCGTCATCGTGGTCGGCGACAACAAGGGCCGCGTGGGCATCGGCGTGGGCAAGAGCCGCGTCGTGCCCGACGCCATCCGCAAGGCCACCGATCGGGCGCGCGCCAACATCAAGCGCGTCAACCTGAACGGCGCCACCATCCCGCACGAGGCGGTGGCCCGCCACGGCGGCGCCGAAGTGCTGCTCAAGCCGGCCTCGCCCGGCACCGGCGTCATCGCCGGCGGCGGCGTGCGCGCCGTGCTCGAAGCGGCCGGGGTGCGCGACATCCTGACCAAGTCCATGGGCAGCGCCAACGTGCTGAACGTGGTCTACGCCACCCTCAAGGCCCTCAACCAGCTCAAGAGCGTGGAGGCCGAAGCGGTGCGCCGCGGCAAGGACCTCGCCGAGGTGTCGCCCTTCTGGACCCGGAGGAAAGATGGACAGCCCAAGTAACGCGAGCCCGAAGGTCCTCCGCATCACCCTGGTGCGCAGCCCCCTGGGCAACAGCCTGCGCCACAAGGCCACGGTGCGCTCGCTGGGCCTGCGCCGCATGCACCAGACCGTGGAACTGGCGGACAGCCCGCAGTTGCGGGGCATGGTGGCCAAGGTGGCCCACATGGTCGTGGTGGAAGAGCTAACGCAATGAAACTACACGATCTCCGCCCCAACCCGGGCCATAAAAAGAAGAAGAAGCGCGTCGGCCGCGGTATCTCGGCCGGGCAAGGCAAGACGGCCGGCCGCGGCACCAAGGGCGAAGGCGCCCGCCGCGGCTCGGGCGGCGCGCTGTACCGCCAGGGCGGCCAGCTGCCGTTCTACCGCAGCCTGCCGTTCAAGCGCGGCTTCACCAACATCCACCGCATCGAGTACGCCGAGGTCAATGTCGACCGCCTGGCGGACTTCGCCGCGGGCGCCGAGCTGGACCCGGCGGTGCTGGCCGCGGCCGGCCTGCTGAAGGGCGGCGGCGAGCTGCCGGTGGCCCTGCTGGGCCGCGGCAAGATCCGCCAGGCCCTGACCATCAAGGTGCACCGCGCCAGCAAGACGGCCGTAGCCAAGGTGGAAGCGGCCGGCGGTAAAGTTGTCATCCTTGAGTAGCCGGTGCGTGGGATGGAGGTGTATTAGATGAAGCGCTCTGCATGGCGTTATCTGTGGACGGCCCACGACATCCGCAACCGTCTGCTTATCACGTTCCTGCTGCTGCTGATCTACCGGCTCGCGGCCCACATCCCGGTCCCCGGGGTCAACCGCGAGGCCATCACCCAGATCATGAGTGGCGGGGCGGCCGGTGGGGCCGGCACGCTGCTGGGCCTGCTGGACCTGCTCTCCGGCGGCACCGTCTCAAACTTCTCGGTGCTGGCCATGGGCGTGTATCCGTACATCACCGCCCAGATCATCCTCCAACTGCTGGTGCCCATCATCCCGCGCTTGCAGAAGATGATGGAAGATGACCCGCGCCAGGGCCGCGAGTTTCAGGAACGCTGGACCTACTACCTGGCCGTGCCCATGGCCGCGCTGAACGCTTTTGGACAGATCCGGCTGCTCCTGTCGCTCGGGGCCAACACCACGGTGCCGATCCTGACCTTCGGCAGCGACCTGGGCCTCAACCTGCCCACGCTGACGATGATCATCACCATGACGGGCGGCACAATGTTCGCCATCTGGCTGGGCGAGCTCATCTCGGAGTATGGCATCCGCAACCAGGGGTTGTCGCTGATCATCTTTGCCGGCATCGTCTCGCGCATCCCGTCCAACCTGCTCGAGATCGTTGCCGACGAGCAGACGCGCGTGGTGGCCCTGACGGCTTTTGTGGTCATCGTCGTCCTGACCGTGCTGGCGATTGTGTTCGTCCAGCAGGGGCGCCGCAACGTGCCAGTGATGTACCCAGGCCGGCGCATGGGCAACCGCCAAAGCATGCCCGTGCGCGGCAACCTGCCGCTGCAGGTGAACATGGCCGGCATGATCCCGGTCATCTTCGCCCAGTCCATCCTGACCTTCCCGGCCATCATCGCCCAGTTCTTCGTGAGCGCGCAGACGCCCTGGGTCCGCAACGCGGCCACGCAGATCAGCAATCTGTTTGGCGGCCAGAGCGACTGGTACTGGCCCATGTTCTTCGTGATGGTGGTGGCTTTTACGTTCTTCTATACCGACGTCGTGTTCTCGCAGCAGAACTACGGCGACAACCTGAAGCGCGTGGGGGCCCAGGTGCCCGGTGTGACCAGGGGCGCGCCCACCCAGCGCTATCTCATGCGCGTGCTGCGCCGCATCACCCTGCCGGGCGCGGTCTTCCTGGGCATGGTGGCCGTGCTGCCTTTCCTGGTGCGCGGCCTCATCCCGGGCGCGGCCAGCTTCTCGATCCTCAGCACCGGCCTGCTGATTGTGGTGGGCGTGGTGCGTGACACGTTCTTCGGGCTCGATGCCGAGCTCAAGTTGCGCGGGTACGACGAAGCGCTGCTGGTGCGCTAGCGCACCGCGGCGGGAAGAGGTCCGCTATGCCAACCTACATCTTGCTCATCGGGGGGCCGGGCGCCGGCAAAGGCACCCAGGCCGAAGCGCTGGTGGCGAAGTATGGTCTGCCGCAGGTGGCCTCGGGCGACCTCTTCCGTGACAACCTGAAGCGGTCCACCGAGCTGGGCCAGTTGGCCAAGGGCTATATGGACCGCGGCGAACTGGTGCCGGACGACGTGACCGTCGCCATGATCCGCCAGCGGCTGCAGCAGCCGGATGCGCAGGGGGGGACCATCCTGGATGGCTTTCCGCGCACCGTGCCGCAGGCCGAGGCGCTGGACCGGCTGCTGGCCGAGTTTGGCGGCAAGACCGACGTAGTCCTTTACATCAAGGTGCCCCAAGAGGCGCTGCTGGAGCGCCTGTCCGGCCGCTGGATCTGCCGCGGGCCTCAGCAGCACGTGTATCACCGGCTGTACAACCCGCCCAAGGCGCCGGGCGTCTGCGATGTGGAGGGCGCCGAGCTGTTCCAGCGCGCCGACGACACGGCCGAGGTGCAGGCCAACCGCATCAAGGTCTTTATGAAGCAGACCGCGCCGCTGATCGACTACTATCGCGGCCGCGGGTCGCTGGTGGAGATTGACGGCCAGCAGTCCATTGCCGGGGTCACCGAGAGCCTGACCGGCGCTGTCGACGCGGCCAAGGCCCGGGGTGGGGCTTAGGGCATGGTGCGGTTGAGCGCGCCCGCCCACGGCCGGCCCGCCGGCGTGGAGCGCAAGAGCGCGCGCGAGCTGGCGGTCATGCGCGCGGCGGGGCGGATCAATGCCCACGCGCTGGCCGAGATGGCCGCGGCCGCGCGGCCGGGTGTGACCACCAAGCAGCTCGACGCGCTGGCCGAGCGGGTGATCCTGAAGCACGACGCGGTGCCGGCCTTCAAGGGCTATCCGGGGCCGTACGCCTATCCTAACGCCACCACCGTCTCGGTTAATGAGGCGCTGGTGCACGGCCTCCCCGGTCCGCGCGTGCTGCGCGAGGGCGATATCGTGAGCTTGGACTGCGGCACGCTCTACCGCGGCTACTATGCCGACTCGGCCACGACCGTGGCCGTGGGGCAGGTGGTCCCGCTGGCGCGGAAGCTGCTGGCCGTTACCGAGCAGGCCCTGGCGATTGGCATCGCCGAGATGCGCCCGGGCCGCCGCACGGGCGATGTGGCCGCCGCCATGCAGAGCTTTGTGGAAAGCCACGGCTTCCACATGGTGCGCAATTACACCAGCCACGGCATTGGGCGCCGGATGCACGAAGACCCGGAAGTGCGCTACTTTGTGCGGCCGGGCACCGGCACCACCCTGCGCCCGGGCGTGACCATTGCGCTGGAGCCGATGGTGATGGTGGGCACGTCCGACACCCGCACCCTGGCCGACCAGTGGACGGTGGTCTCGGCCGATGGCTCGCTGGCAGCGCACTTTGAACATACCATCGCCGTCACCGACGGCGAACCCAAAATATTGACCCGGCTGGAAGATTAGAACGGGTGACCAGGGTAGGGACGTTCGCAGGAACGCCCGGACATAACCCTAGACGGATTGTCACCGGCCAGGTATAATAAAACCTTTGTGCAGCCAGGTGGCTGCCGCGAAAGTGAGAAACCGCCATGAAAGTACAGGCCTCTATTCGTAAGCGCTGCCCTAAGTGCAAGATCGTGCGCCGGTCTGGCAAGGTTTACGTGATTTGTGACAACCCGAAGCATAAGCAGCGCCAGGGCTAATCGCCGAGGCACGCGTAAGGAGTGATAGAACAGTATGGCTCGTATTGAAGGCGTCGACCTGCCCCGCGAAAAGCGCATTGAGACCGGCCTGACCTACCTGTATGGCATCGGTCCCAAGTCAGCCCAGGGCATCCTGGCCAGCACGGGGGTGAACCCCAACACGCGCGTGCGCGACCTGACCGAAGCTGAGGTGACCGCCCTGCGCGATTACATCAGCCAGCACCACACCGTCGAAGGCGACCTGCGCCGCGAGGTGCAGCTCAACATCAAGCGCCTGCAGGAAATTGGCTGCTACCGCGGCCTGCGGCACCGGCGCAACCTGCCCGTGCGCGGGCAGCGCACCCGCACCAATGCGCGCGTGCGCAAGGGCACCAAGAAGACCGTGGCCGGCCGTGGCCGCCGCCGCGGCGCCAAGAAGAAGTAAGGCGTAAGGCGTATTCCGCATCTCGCAATACGCCATACGTTACCTGTTTCGGCGGCGGGCGCCTGCGCTCGTGGCCGGCGGCTCTCCAGCGTTGTGGGCTTTCATCCTTCCGGCCCCGCGGCAAACGCTTGAGCAGCCCTCGGCCACCAAGCGCCGGCGCCTGGCGCCGGCTGTATCAGCTGTCAGGCCGCTGCACGTGTTCAAAAAGGTGAGAAATCATGGGACGATCTGCAAAAGGCGCCCGACGCCCGGCAAGCAAGCGCACTAAGCGCGCGCCGGCGAACGGCCAGATTCACATTCACGCCTCGTTCAACAACACCATCGTCACGGTGACCGACCAGCAGGGGAACACTATCTCCTGGGGCTCGGCCGGGACGGCGGGCTTCAAGGGCTCGCGCAAGAGCACGCCCTACGCCGCCCGCATGGCGGCGCAGGACGCGGCCAAGGCGGCCATGGACCTGGGCATGTCCGAGGTGGAGATGTTCATCAAGGGCCCCGGTCCCGGCCGCGAGGCCGCCATCCGGGCCGTCCAGAGCACCGGCATCAAAGTTCGCTCGATCCGCGATGTGACTCCCGTGGCTCACAACGGTTGTCGCCCGCCCAAGAAGCGCCGCGTTTAGTCGCTCCGATTTAGGAAGGATTGATTCATGTCGAAATACATTGGGCCGGTATGCCGTTTGTGCCGGCGCGAAGGTGAAAAACTGTATCTGAAGGGCGCGCGCTGCCTGTCGCCCAAATGTGCCATCGAGCGCCGCAATTTCCCGCCCGGCCAGCACGGCAAGGAAGGCCAGTTCAAGCGCAACCGCTCCTCGGACTACCTGGTGCAGCTGCGCGAGAAGCAGAAGGCCCGCCGCGTCTACGGCGTGCTCGAAGCTCAGTTCCGCCGCTATTACCAGGAAGCCCTCAAGAGCCGCGGCGTCACCGGCCAGGTGCTGCTGCAGCTGCTGGAGCGCCGCCTGGACAATGTGGTCTACCGCCTGGGCTATGCCGTCAACCGCGCGCAGGCCCGCAACCTGGTGACGCACGGCCACTTCAACGTCAACGGCCGCCGCACCGATGTGCCCTCGCTCACCATTCAGCCGGGCGACGTCATCGAGGTGCGCCCCGGCTCGCAGCTGCGCACGTATTTCAAGGATCTCAAGGCGGCGGACGACCGCCGCGCCGCGCCCGGCTGGCTGACCGCCGATATGGGCTCGCTCAGCGGCAAGGTCACGCGCCTGCCCGATCGCGCCGAGATCGACGCCAACCTGAACGAGCAGCTCATCGTCGAATTCTATTCGCGCTAAGCGAATTGTTACCAGCGCGCGCCCGCACGGTTCGCACGGGCGCGCGGATACTGGTGTCTGTGGCGACCCTTAGCCTCGGGCGCGGAACGTTACTGGTGTTCCGAGGGGAAGAAAGCAACATGACAGCTACTAACACCATGGTCTTGCCGAAGATCGAGGCCGAAACCGCTTCGCGCAACTACGGCAAGTTCATCATCAGCCCCTTGGAGAGCGGCTACGGCGTGACGCTGGGCAATGCCCTGCGGCGCGTGCTGCTGTCCTCGCTGGACGGCGCCGCCGTCAGCTCGCTGCGCGTCTCCGACGTGCCGCACGAGTTCTCCGACATTCCGGGCGTCAAAGAAGACATGACGCAGCTGCTGCTGCAAGTCAAGCAGCTGCGCCTGATCCTCCACGAGGGGGAATCCTCGCGCCTGCGCCTGGACGTGCGCGGCGAAGGCACCGTGACAGCGGCCGACATCATCTGCCCGGCCGAGGTTGAAATCATCAACCCCGACCTGTACCTGTTCACGGTTGATAACGATAAGGCCAAGCTGGAGATCGAGATGTCGGTCCAGCGCGGGCGGGGCTATTCGCCCGCCGAAGAGCGCGGCCGGCTGCCCATCGGCGAGGTGCCGGTGGACGCCATCTACAGCCCCATCAAGCGCGTCAACTTCGACGTGCTGCGGGCGCGCGTGGGCCAGATCACCAACTTTGACCGGCTGGTCATCGAGATCTGGACCGATGGGAGCCTGCGGCCCGAAGCCGCCCTGCGCCAGAGCGCGCAGCTGCTCATGCAGCACCTGCGCCTGGTGGCCGGTGTGACGGAAGAGAGCCTGGCGGCGGCCATCGCGCCGGCCGAAGAGGCGCCCAAGGTCTCGAGCGAAATCTACGAGACCCCCATCGAGCACCTGGACCTGTCGGTGCGCGTGTTCAACTCGCTGAAGCGCACCGGCATTACCACCGTCGGCGAGGTGCTGGATATGCTCGGCAAGGGCGAAGATGCCATGCTGGCCATCCGCAACTTTGGCGATAAGAGCCTGGACGAGCTGCGCGATAAGCTGCGCGAGAAGGGCTATCTGAAGGACGGCGAGGCGACCAAGACGGCGGAGACAGCCGAGACAGCGGAGACAGCGGAGACAGTGGAGAAGCCGGTATGAGACACCAAAACAGCGCGAAGCGGCTGGGCCGCAGTTCTCCCCAGCGGGCCGGCCTGCTCCGTTCCCTGATGAACCAACTGCTCGAGCACGAGCGCATCAAGACGACTAAGGCCAAGGCCCATTTCGTCCGCTCGGACTTTGAGAAGCTGATCACCCTGGCCAAGCACGGCCTGAAGGCCAACACCGAAGACACCCCGGCGGCCAAGGCGCGCTTTGTGAGCGCCCACCGCCAGGCCCAGCGGCACCTGAACGACGCCGATATGGTCCGCAAGCTGTTCGAGACCATCGCCCCGCGCTACGAGAAGCGCCCCGGCGGCTACACCCGCATCCTCAAGCTGGGGCTGCGCCTGGGCGACGCGGCCGACATGGTGCTCCTGGAGCTCGTCGAGGAATAGGTCTCCGCGGCATGCCTCGGTTTCGGGCGGTCCTGGAGTATGACGGCGCCGATTTCCTGGGCTTTCAACGGCAAGCGGCCGGCCGGACGGTGCAGGGTGAGGTGGAAGCCGCGCTCGGCCGGATCGGCTGGCCAGGCCGGACCATCTGGGGGGCGGGCCGCACAGATGCCGGCGTGCACGCCAGCGGCCAGGTGATCGCTTTTGACTTTGACTGGCAGCACGGCGCGGACGCCCTGGGGCGCGCGCTGAACGCCAACCTGCCCCTGGATGCAGCCGCCCGCGACATGGCGGCCTGCGAGACCAGCTTTCACCCGCGCTACAGCGCGCGGGCCCGGCGGTATCGCTACACCTTTTACAACCAACCGGTGCGGTCGCCCCTGGCAGCGCGTTTTGCCTGGCAGGTGTGGCCCGCGCTGGACCTAGCGGCCCTGCAGGCCGCCAGCGCCTGCCTGCTCGGCCGGCACGACTTTGCCACCTTTGGCTCGGACCCAGACGAGGGCACCAACACGGTGCGCACCGTCAGCCGGGCGGACTGGTCGGCGGCGCCGGGCGGCTGGGTGCACTTTGAAATCGAGGCCGAAGCCTTCCTGCAGCGCATGGTGCGCAGTTTGGCGGGCGCGCTCAGGCGGGTAGGGGCGGGCGATCTGACGCCGGACGACTTCGCCGCACTGCTCGCCGCCCGCGACCGGTCGCTGTGCCCGCCGGTGGCGCCGCCACAGGGTCTGTGCCTTGTGCAAGTTGTGTACTGACTGAATACTACCAGGACCTGATGCTCCTGGCTGTCCCTGGATCGCCGGGAGCGTGAGGGAACTGAGGAAAAGATGACTCCGAACAAAACGTACGTCACGAAGCTGGATGATATCAAGCGCGTATGGTTCGTGGTGGATGCCGCGGGCCAGAGCCTGGGCCGGCTGGCCACGCAGATTGCCTCCATCCTGCGCGGCAAGCACAAGCCGATCTTCACCCCGGGGCTGGACACGGGCGACTTCGTCATCGTGATCAACGCCGAGAAGGTCACCGTCACGGGCAACAAGCTGGTGGAGAAGTTCTACTACCGCTACTCGGGCTACCCGGGCGGCATGACGGCCACCTCGCTGAAGGACCAGTTGATCCGCCACCCCGATCGCGTGCTCACCCACGCCGTATGGGGGATGCTGCCGCACAACAAGCTCGGCCGGGCCATGCTCAAGAAGCTGAAGGTCTACGCTGGGCCCGACCACCCGCACGGCGCGCAGGCCCCGGTCGAGCTGAAGCCG
The DNA here is from genome assembly GCA_964449185.1 of uncultured Anaerolineales bacterium. GTDB lineage: Bacteria > Chloroflexota > Anaerolineae > Anaerolineales > UBA6663 > CAYUYN01. The sequence goes on from CAYUYN010000024.1 coordinate 17,372, forward strand.
CAGAACTCAGAGAAGTAGAGGAAGAAGCCATATGACCCAATATTACGAAGGCGTTGGACGCCGCAAGAGAAGCACCGCCCGCGTGCGCCTGACCTCCGGTGAAGGCGCCGTGGTCTGCAACGACAAGCCTGGGCAGGAGTACTTCTCCCGCCAGGGCGATATGGAGGCGGTGCTGGCGCCCCTCAAGGCGGTCGGCCTGGCGGGCAAGTACGATATCAGCATTCACGTGCAGGGCGGCGGCCTGACCGGCCAGACCGTGGCCTCCCAACTGGGGGTGGCGCGCGCCCTGCTGAAGCTGAATGGCGATCTGCGCAAGCCGCTGCGCAAGGCCGAATTGCTCACGCGTGACCCGCGCGAGAAGGAACGCAAGAAGCCCGGCCTCAAGCGCGCGCGCAAGGCGCCCACCTACACCAAGCGCTAAAGCGCCGCCCCCCCCAGCGCCGCCCGGCAGCAAGGAAAACCCAGCGAAGAGGCAAGGTCGCCGCGCGGCCTCGCCTCTTCGCTTTTTGGTTACAATTCCCAGCCGAGAAGAAAGGGAGTCCCCTATGCCCAGCGTCACCATTGTCGGCCTCGGGCCCGGCAACCCGGCCCACCTTACCCGCGAAGCGTGGGACGTCCTCTCCACCGCGCCTGAGCTGCACCTGCGCACTGCCCGCCATCCCACCGTGGCCGGGCTGCCGCCCACCGTCACCGTGCACAGCTTCGACGACGTCTACGAGACCGTGCCCGAGTTCGGCGCCGTCTACGCGCACATCGCCGAGCGCGTCCTTGAGCTGGGCCGGCGTCCTCAGGGCGTCGTCTACGCCGTGCCGGGTCACCCCTCGGTGGCCGAAGCCACCGTCGGTCTCATCGCGGCTCGCGCCGCCGCGGCCGGCCTGCCCGTGCGCATCGTGCCTGGCCTGTCGTTCGTGGAAGTGACCCTGACGGCCCTGGGCGTGGACGCGCTGCCCAATCTCCAAGTGGCCGATGCCCTCGACTTGGCCGCGCGCCATCACCCCTCCTTCCAGCCCGACGCGCCCGCCCTCATCGCCCAGCTCTACGCCGCCTCGGTGGCCGGCGACGTCAAGCTCACCCTGATGAACCAATACCCCGACGATCACCCGGTGGCCCTGGTGCACGCCGTGGGCACGCCCGACGAGCGCGTGGAGTGGTTGCCGTTGTACGAGGTGGACCGCAGCCCGCACATCGCCCACCTCACCACGCTGTTCGTGCCGGCCCTGCCGGCGGCCTCGGGCCTCGAGTCCCTGCAGGAAACCGTGGCTCACCTGCGCGCCCCCAACGGCTGCCCTTGGGACCGTGAGCAGACTCACGCCACCCTGCGCACGACCCTGCTGGAAGAGACCCACGAGGTGTTGGAGGCCATCGACGCCGGCGACCCCGCTGCCATGCGCGAGGAGTTCGGCGACCTGCTGCTCCAGGTGGTGCTCCAGTCGCAGATCGCCATCGAAGACGGCGAGTTCAGCCTGGCAGAGGTCATTGCCGGCCTGCAGGCTAAACTCATCCGGCGTCACCCGCACGTTTTTGGGGACGTCAAGGTCAGCGGGGTGGGGCAGGTGCTGGAAAACTGGGAGAAGATCAAGGCCGCCGAGCGCGAGCACCACGCCAAGCCCGACCACGGCGCTCTGGGCCAGGCGCCGCCCAGCCTGCCGGCGCTGGCGCAGGCCGCCATCCTCCAGCGGCGCGCCGCCCGGGTCGGCTTCGACTGGCCCGACATTTCCGGCGTGGTGGCCAAGGTGCGCGAGGAAATCGCCGAGCTGGAGGCCGCCACGGACCCCGCCGAGCGCGAAGACGAGCTGGGCGACCTGCTCTTCGCCGCCGTCAACTGGGCTCGCTGGCTCGAAATCGACCCCGAGAGCGCCCTGCGCCAGGCTAACGCCAAATTCCGGCGTCGCTTCGCCAAGGTCGAAGCCGCCGCCAAAGAGCAAGGCCGGGCGCTGGCAGACATGCACCTGGACGAACTCGAGACCCTCTGGCAGGCGGCCAAGGCCGGCTGACATCACCGATGCCAATTTTGCGCATAGCCACTCGGGCGCGTGCGGCTGTAGAGGCGTCGCTGATGAACTGAAATGAGGCTATGCGCAACTCTATTCCTGGCGCAACTCGCTGTCCAGGTTCCAGCGGATGAATACCTCGGCATCCGCGGGCTCGATGCCCCGCAGCCGCGGACGTTGGCCCTGCCAGAAGTTTTGGTTCACTGATCGAGGACGCGCGCCAGCTCAAACAGCGCGGGGTCAATCGGCTTCTGCTGGCCCACCACCTGTGCCAGGGGGGTGCCCGCCACCTGGCCGTGCACCAGGCCTACCAGCACCCCCATTTCTCCGCGCGCCATCGCCTTGACGGCCCCCGAGCCCAGGCGCGAGCCCAAGATGCGGTCGTAGGCCGTGGGCGCGCCGCCGCGCTGGACGTGGCCCAGGATCGTCGCGCGCAGGTCAAAGCCGATGCCGGCCTTGTGCTCCTTGAAGTACGCCACCAGGGCCTCGGCGTTGTAGCGGGCGCCCTCGGCCACCACCGCTAAGGCGTGCGCCTTGCCGCGCTCGTAGGCCCGCGCCAGCCTGTCGGCCACCTGCTCGGGCGGGATCTCGGCCTCGGGGATGACCACCACCTCCGCGCCGCCGGCGATGCCCGCCATCAACGCCAGGTAGCCGCTGTTGCGGCCCATGACCTCCACCAGAAAGGCGCGCTGGTGCGAAGACGCCGTGGTCTTCAGCCGGTCGATGGCCTCCAGCGCGATGTTGAGCGCGGTGTCCACGCCGAGGGTGACGTCGCTGCCCACCAGGTCGTTGTCGATGGTGGAGGCCACGCCCACCACCTCCAGGCCCATCTGCGCCAGGGCGTGCGCGCCCGCCTGCGAGCCGTTGCCGCCAATGACCACCAGGCCATCCACGCCGTGCTGCGCCAGGTTGCGCAGTGCCTTGCGCCGGACGTCCTCGTGCTTGAACTCGGGGCAGCGGGCGCTGCCCAGGAACGTGCCGCCCTGCTGGATGACGCCGCCCACGCTGCGCGCCGTGAGCGGCTGAAGCTCGCCGTCGACCAGCCCGGCATAGCCATGCCGCACGCCAAAGACCTCCCAGCCAATATCGAGCGCGCTGCGGGTAACCGCGCGGATGGCGGCATTCATGCCGGGCGCATCCCCGCCCGAAGTCAGTACAGCAATGCGGCGCATGCGTTTAGCCTTCGAGTAGGAGGTTTTCCGGGTCTTCGAGCAGTTCCTTGACCCGCACCAAGAACTGCACGGCCTCGCGCCCGTCCACCAGGCGATGGTCATAGCTCAAAGCCACGTACATCATCGAGCGGATCACGACCTGCCCCTGCCGGGCCACCGGCCGCTCTTCGATCTTGTGCAGGCCGAGGATGCCCACCTGCGGCGGGTTGAGGATGGGCGTGCTCAGCAGCGAGCCAAACACCCCGCCGTTGGTGAGGGTGAATGTGCCGCCGCGCAGGTCTTCCAGCTCGAGGGTGCCGCTGCGCGCCTTTTGCACAAGGGCCTCGATGCCGCGTTCGATGTCGGCAAACGCCATCCGATCGGCATCCCGCAGCACCGGCACCACCAGCCCCTCGTCGGCGCCGATGGCCATGCCGATGTCGTAGTAGTGCTTGACGACGATCTCGTCTTCCTGGATCTCGGCGTTGAGGGTGGGGAAGGCCTTGAGCGCGCCAATGACCGCCTTGACGAAGAACGACATGAAGCCCAGCCCCACGCCGTGCTTCTCCTTGAAGCTCTCCTTGCGGCGCTTGCGGATCTCCATGACGGCGCCCATGTCGATCTCGTTGAAGGTCGTCAGCATGGCGGCCGTGTGCTGCGCCTCCACCAGCCGGCGCGCGATGGTGCGGCGGCGGCGCGACATGCGCACGCGCTCTTCGCGGCGGCCGTTGGCGCCC
>CAYUYN010000025.1:0-5806 GCA_964449185.1 uncultured Anaerolineales bacterium
GCCTGGGCCAGGCGGCGGGCGGCGGCCTCGCCAATGCCCGCGCCCGCGCCGGTCACGAGCGCCACGCGGCCTTGCAGAGAATTTACGTCCCCCACGGTCATTGGCGGCCTCTTAACTGCTGATTGGCCCGAGATCACCGGTCGGCCCATCGGGACGGCCGCCAGCTTCGAGTGGCGCTTTGGGATCGCCCTGGTGCAGCCGCTGGCCCGTGTTTTCAACGTGCTCCTTGAAGCGGCGCAGGCTCTCCTCGACGATGTCTTCCGGGTTGCTCAACACGGCGGCGGCGGCCTCCACCACCGGGCCGCCGGGCACGTCGTAACCCATGCGCACGGTCACCTCGGTGTCGTTCGGGCCGACCTGACGGAACGCCACCTGGCCGCTGGTGGTCACCGAGCTGCCGGGCAGGCTGTTCCAGGCGATGCGCTCGTTGGGCACCACGGCCGTTGTTTCGGCATCCCATTCCAGCGCGGTGCCCAGCGGGCCGTCCATCACCCAATGGCTCGTGGTATCCCCCGTCTTCTTGACCGACTTGAGCCTGGGCATGAAGAGCGGGAAGTTCTCAAAGTTGGCCCACAAATTGAAGACGTCTGACAGGTCGGCCATGATGACGATGCGGTGTTCGATGTGATCAGCCACGCTGATTATCTCCCATTGTGCGAGGGCCACGCTGGGCCCAGAGGCACCCACGGCGCTCGGCTATTTGCGCGACTTTTCCGCGGCGGTCTTGCCCGCCGGCGTGCGATCGTGCATGCCCTCGGCGTAGGCCTTGAAGTTGCGCAGGTCTTCTTCCACGCGCTTGTCCGGGTGGCCAAAGAACTTGGCGACCAGCTCACCGGCCATGCCTGCGGGTGGGTCGTAGTGCATGGTCACGGTCACTTCGGTCTCGTTGTGGGGCAGCGCGTTGAACGTCACCTGCCCGCTGGTGCTCATCGGGCTGCGGTCTTTGCTGCTCCAGGCAATGCGTTTGCCGTCTTCCAACAGCGTGGTCTCGGCGTCCCACTCCACCTTCGTGCCCAAGGGCCCTTCCATGGCCCAGTGGCTGGTGCGCTCGCCGGTCTTCTGCACCGAGGCGATGTTCTGCATGAAGTGAGGGAAGTTCTCGAAGTTGGCCCACATCTTGAACAGCTCGGCCGCCGGGCCCTTCACGATGATGCTCTGGGTGACCTTGTTCGACATCGTACCTCCTCGTAAGTAAGGGAGGCAAGCCACGGTGGCTTGCCTCAACGCCGGCTACCACGGCTCGCGCTCCAAACGAATACAGAGCCCGGCCCAAAGCCCACGGTCCCGCCCGCCGCGCAGGGTGAGCACGGCCATGACCACGTCGGCGCCCAATCCGGCCAGAAAACCCAACAGCACGCCCGGGCGGCTCTGCCTGGTCGGGTGCTCGCCGGGTTTCGCCGCACGCCACGAGGGCCAGCGGCGCTGCTAGAGCGCCAACCCGCCGCCGGGCGTCTCGTGGGCGGCGGCCACAGCGTCCACCGCCGCTTTGCGGGGCATGCCCTGGGTAACGCGCTGCACCTCGGTGAGCGGCAGGGCATCCGCCGACGGCACGGGCCGGCGGTGGCCGTAGTGCTTGACATAGACCTGGGTGAACTCCGCGCCAAAGAACAGAATCTGCGCCGAGAAATAGACCCACACTAGGATGATGAGCACCGAGCCGGCCGCGCCGTAAGCCGTGCCCAGGCGCGTGCTGCCCAGGTAAAAACCGATGGCGTACTTTCCCAGGCTGAAGAGCAGGGCGGTCAGCAAGGCCCCGGGCACCACGTCGCGCCAGGCTAGCTGGACGTTGGGCAGCACCTTGAACATGATGGTAAAGAGCACGGCGGTGAAGATGAAGGGCAGCACGCCGACGATCAAGGTGGCAAATAGCCCATAGTTGGCGATGCGGGTCTCGAGATAGCCGCCAACGGCCGTGAGCACGGTGCTCACGACCAGCGAGACCAGCAGCAGAAATCCGACCACCAGCAGCATGCTGAAAGACAGCAGCCGGGTGCGCAGCATGCGCATGACATTGCCGCGCGGGTTGGGCGTGACCTCCCAAATGGTGTCAAAGGCATCCTGCAGTTGGCCAAAGACGCCCACTGCGCCAAACAGCAGGGTCACCACGCCAGCCCCGATGGTGATGTTGCCGGCCGCGCGCGGCAGCCGGGCGGAATCGACCATGGTGTTAACGAACTGGGCGCCTTCCGGCCCAATGAATTGGCTGATCTGCGCCACCAGGCGCTCCTGGGCCAGTTCCTGCCCGCCAAACAGCGAGCCGGCAATCACCGTGGCGATGATGATGAGCGGCGCCAGGGAGAAGATGGTGTAGTAAGCCAGGGCGGCGCCCAGGCGCGGCACGCGGTCTTCGGTCCACTCGGCCAAGGTTTCTCGGAAGAGTTGAAAAACGGCCTTCGCGATCCGCATGCCGTGCGTCCTCACCGGCGCCGGCGGTCACTGCGCCTGGGCTGGCATTTGGGCGGCGCGGCGGCCTTGCGCGACGAGCCCAGGGCCACCATGGCGCCGGCGCCCAGGCCGGCGGCGAAGGTGAGCTCCAGGGTATCCAGTGCCACGGCTGCCGTCCGCGCGCCGATGGGCACAGCGGTGAGCACGGGGTGCAGCGGATGGCCCAGCCAGACCCCGTGCAGAAAGTTCTTGACGGTCCGGCCGGCCGGGCCGGCGGCCTCGTACAGCGCGTGAATGGCGTGCTGGAGCGCCTGCGCCGGCCGGTCGAGCACGGAACTTTCGGCCAGGGCCAGGGTGGCGTCCAGCGGCACGTGCAGGGTCATCGGTGGATCCTTTCCGGTGAGGGCATGCCGCCTAAGCGTTGACGACCTCGCCTCCATTGGGGCGCAACACCTGGCTGGTGAAATAGGAGCCTATGCCAGTCCATTGAACAACAACGTTCGCGCGCCGAGGCACGCGGCAGACTCGTCCCACTCCGCGCCTCAATTCACTATACTCCAAAGTCCGAACCAGCGTCTATATAGCGCGTCATACGGCAGGGCATATTTCGAGGCCTGCAGACAAAACCTGCCCTAGGGCGCGCGCCCTAGGGCAGGTTTTACAGGCAACGCTGTGCGGTAGGGGAGGGCCGGTCAGTCGAGCGGTGCGCCTTCCTCACTGTCGGCCGCCTGGTCGTTGGACGGTTCCATGCCGAGGTAAAGCTGGCGGCGCAGCAGGCGGTTGTATTCAGTCCAGCTCTGGCCAGGGTCGCGCGGCTGCGCCAATAAGCCGCGGAAGCGGTTGACCTGGGCGGTGAGATTTTCGAGGTGGTGCAGCGCCAGGGCTTCGAGCGTCTGCGGCTGGCGCGGCGAGCCCCATTCCAGGCGGCCGTGCTGGCTGACGAGCATGTGGCGCACGCGCAGGCTCAGCTCGGCGGGGAAGTCCGGCGCCTGCGCGATGGCGGCGGCGATGCGCTCATCGCCCAGGACGATGTGGCCGAGCAGCCGGCCCCCGTCGGTCTGGATGACATCGCCGGCCACGTCGAACTCGGCCGCCTTGCCGACGCCGTGCAGCAGCACGCCGGCGCGCAGCAGGTCGGCGTCAATGTCGGCGTATTGGCCCAGGACCGCGTCAGCGATGTTCAGCATCTCGGTGAGGTGTTCGAGCAGGCCGCCCACGTAGGCGTGGTGTACGCGCCGCGCCGCGGGGGCGCGCGCCAGCCGGCCGGTGAAGTCGGGGTCAGCGTAGAAGTGGCGCACCAGCGCCGCCAGGTGCGGGTCGCCCAGGCTCTCGGCCGCGGCCTGAACTTCGGCCAGCATAGCGCCGATATCGCGTGTGGTGGCGGCCTGGAAATCGCCCAGGTCGTACTCTTCGGGCTCGGCCCGGCGCAGCTTCTGCACGACGAGCTGCGGGCGGCCCTGGTATTCGCTCACATCACCGGCGACCTTGACGATCTCGCCTTCGGCGAAGGTCTCGGCCAGGGCCGGGGCATCGTCCCACACGCGGGCGATGATCTCGCCGGTGCGGTCGGCCAGGACCAGGCTGAGGAACTCGCCCTTGGTGCGGTCACGGAAGGGCTCAAGCTGCTTCTGGCGGACGAGAAAGTAGCTTACGACGCGCTCGCCGGGGCGCAGTTCGGTGACGTAAGGGCCTTTGGTTGGGGAAGGAGTGGTCACGGGGCGACTCGTTTTCTAGGGTCTGCGGGTGCGGCAGGATGAAGCCGATGGGTCAACCGATGGAACCGATACCTCACCAATTATACCGGAAAATGCCGTGGAAATGCGGATTTCCTGGGACGCGTTAACGCCGCTAGCCCGCTCCAGAGCGCGACTTAATACGGAATACGCGCGCCCGGCCCACCCACCAGAGATGCACCCTCCTCCGCCCTCGGTTGACTTTGTGCCCGCTTGTACTAAAATCAGTCAGCCTCGGTCGGCAGTCGGATCGGCGCATGGTGACCCCGTGGGGGCGTGGCGTGCCAACGCTCCTCGTAAAGCGCTGCCGGCCACTCACGCAATCCGTCAACCAGTCCCTAAAGGGAACCAGCCTCCATGCCTAACGTCTATGCCGGTCGAATCTTGAAGGTTGACCTGACCACGCGTCAGACGTCAATCCGGCCGGTCACCGAACCCGAAGTGCTGGCCTTCCTGATGGGCTCGGGCTTGGCCGCCAAGATCTACTTTGAAGAATATGGCGACGTCATTGACGCCGCGCTCGACCCGCTGGACCCCCGCAACCCCCTGATCGTGCTCAACGGCTTGCTCTCGGGCACCTTTGCCCCCACCGGCTGCCGCTCATCCTGGTGCGGGCGCTCGCCCGCCACCGGCATTTGGAACGAGGCGAATTTAGGCGGCCACTGGGGCGCCGAGCTGCGCTTTGCGGGCTGGGACGGGATCATCCTGACCGGCCGCTGCGAGACCCCCACCTACCTGTGGCTCGAAGGCGACACGCTGGAGTTCCGCGACGCCGCGCACGTCTGGGGCCAGGACCAATTCGAGACCCACGACCGGCTGCTGGCCGAGACTGACGCCAAGGCGCGCTGCGCCTCCATCGGGCAGGCCGGCGAGAACCTGGTCAAGATCGCCGGCGTGGCCACCGGCGGCCACTCGCACACGCGGCTGGCGGCGCGCGGCGGCATGGGCGCGCTGATGGGCGCCAAGAACCTCAAGGCCATCGTGGTGCGCGGCAAGCTGAAGCCCAGCTATGCTAACCCCAAAGGCTTTCATGCCACGGTCAAGGAAGCCAACCACTACATCATGGACCACGGCCCGGCTGAGGCCCTGCACCTCGTCGGCACCGCCGGCGGACACCCGACCACCGACAAGTTTGGCGACAACGCCATCCGCAACTGGCGCGGCGGCAACTGGTTCGAGGGCACGGTCAAGACCTCCGGCAAGGTGATGGCCGAGACGATCCTGACCAAGCACACCTTTTGCCACGCCTGCCCCATCGGCTGCGGCAAAGCGGTGGAGGTGAAGGAAGGCAAGCACGCCGGGGTGTGGGGCGAAGGCCCCGAGTATGAGACCCTCTGCGGCTTTGGCTCCAACCTGCAGTGCGATGACCTGAACGCCATCGCCGCCATGAACGACCTGTGCAACCGCTACACCCTGGACACCATCTCCACCAGCAGCGTGCTGGCCTTTGCCTTTGAGGCGTATGAGAAGGGCCTCATCACCACCGCCGATACCGGCGGCGTGGCGCTGGAGTGGGGCGATGCCGACGCCATCCTGGCCATGATCCACAAGATCGCGCTGCGCCAGGACTTCGGCGACGTGCTGGCCGAGGGCGTGCGCGCGGCGGCGGCCCGCCTCGGGCAGGGGGCCGATAAATTCGCGCTGCATGTGAAGGGCCTGGAAATGCCCTATCACGACCCGCGCGGCTT
>CAYUYN010000025.1:5906-17923 GCA_964449185.1 uncultured Anaerolineales bacterium
GGCCATGGGCTGGCAGTGGTCGGCCAAGGATGTTTTGGCCACCGGCGCGCGCATCTTCAACTACAAGCGGCTGATCAACGTCAAGCTGGGCATCACCGCCAAGGACGATAAGCTGCCCTACCGCCTGGAGCATGAGGCGCGCCCCACCGGCACCGCCGCGGGTGTGCTGCCCGACATGCCCCTGATGCTGGCCGATTACTACCGGCTGCGTCGCTGGGATGAGAACGGCATCCCCACCGCCGAGGCGCTGCTGCCGCAAGAGGGGCTGGCGGCCTGACGGGCGGCACTGTTTGAGAACGGGTCATGGCGGGTGTGGTGGAGAGTGACGTGAGCGAGCTGCGGCGGACCGTGCAAGGCCGCGTGGGCGCGCCTCGCGAGGCGATGCCCTGGCTGCTGGCCGGTTTGACGGCGGCCCTGTTGGCGGTGGGCCTGTTCCTGCTCGTGAGCTTTTCCGCCGCGCCGCTCGATCACCCGGGCGTGGTCGAATCCACGCCCGGCCAACTGGCCGTCTGGGCAGCCAGCCGCGTCGACCTGGAGCCTGAAGCCTTTTTGCCGCGGGCACGGCTGCTGCTGGCGGGTCTTGGCCTGGCCACGACCGCGCTGGCCGGGTTCAGCCTCTACCACGTGTGGGCCCGGCACGGGCGCAGCCGGCCGGCCCTGTTCTGGACCGTGGTGGCGTTCGTGGCGCTGCTGCTGAACGTGCCCCTGGCGGCCGGCGGCTGGTATTGGCTGGTGTTGGCCGGTTTGGCCCTGGCGCTGGCGGCGCTGTTTGTGACGCGCGGCCCGGTGCCGAATGTGATGGGCACGGTCGTGGTGATCAGCGGCTTGCTCTTATTTTGGGAAGTGTACGTGGCGCTCGGCACAGCCACGCGGGGCGCCTTGCCCCTGACCGACTTTCCGTGGAAAATGCCTCACTGGCAGGACATTGTGGAGCAATTGCTCCAACCGGCCCGCCGTAACGGCCCGGTGCTGCTGGTGCAGATTTTGGCCGAGGCCGCGCTTGTTACCTGGCGCGAGGCGTTTACTGGGTTTGTGGCTGGCAGCCTGTTGGGGTTCGCGCTGGGCACCCTGTTCGCGCACTCGCGCCTGCTGGAAAGGGCGCTTCTGCCTTACGCCGTGGCCTCGCAGACCGTGCCCATCCTGGCCCTGGCGCCGATGATCGTCACCGCCCTGGGCGCCGGGTGGGTCCCAGTCGCCGTCATCTCGGCCTACCTGACTTTCTTCCCGGTGGCGGTGAACACCCTGCGCGGGCTGCTCTCGCCCGAGCCCACGTCGCTGGAGCTGATGCGGTCGTATGCGGCCTCGCCCTGGGCGGTGCTATGGAAACTGCGCCTGCCGGCCGCCCTGCCGTACATCTTCACCGCGCTCAAGGTGTCGGCCACCGGCAGCGTGGTGGGCGCCATCGTGGGCGAGCTGCCGTCCAGCCGCAGCGATGGCCTGGCCGCCGCCATCCTGCGCGCCAGCGGCAACTACGCCGCCGAACCCGAAAAGCTCTGGGCCGCCATCCTGATGGCCTCGCTCGTCGGCATCCTCTTCTTCGCCGCCGTCACGCTGGTCGAACAGTTCGTCATGCGCCGCCGGCCTAAAGGCGAGTAATTGGTAATTGGTAAATCGTAATTGTCCTGCCAAACTGGTGTTGTCTTTTCAATTACCAGTTGCCAATTACCAATTGCCATCAATCCCAAGGAGCATCAGATTGGCGCAGTCGGCAAGTCCAAAGACCACCACGGCCCCTGTCGTGGCCGTTCGTCATGTGAATAAGATCTTCGAGGCCGTCGCCGGGCAGCCGGTGGTGGCCCTGATGGACATCAGCCTCGAGATCGGCGCGAACGAGTTTGTGTCGCTCATCGGGCCGTCCGGCTGCGGCAAGTCGACCCTGCTGCGCCTGGTGGCCGACCTGCTGGCGCCCACCTCCGGCGAGCTGCGGGTGAACAACAAGCTGCCGCGCCAGGCGCGCGTGGACCGCGACTACGGCTTCGTCTTCCAGGCGCCGACGCTCTACGAATGGCGCACGGTCAGCCACAACGTGCAACTGCCCTTGGAGATCATGGGCTATTCGGCCCAGAAGCGCGAGCAGCGCGCCCAGGAAATGCTCAAGCTGGTGGAGCTGGAACAGTTTGGTCGCCACTACCCCTGGCAGCTCTCGGGCGGCATGCAGCAGCGCGTGGCTATCGCCCGCGCCCTGGCCTTCGAGCCGGCCCTGCTGCTCATGGACGAGCCTTTTGGCGCGCTGGACGAATTCACGCGCGAGCGCATGAACATGGAGCTGCTCAAGATTTGGGGCAAGACCGGCGGCACGGTCATCTTCGTCACCCACAGCATCGCCGAGGCCGTCTTCCTGTCCAACCGGGTCGTCGTCATGTCGCCGCGCCCCGGCCGCATCACTAAAGTCGTGGACATCGATCTGCCCTACCCGCGCACGTTCGAGACCCGCGAACAGCCGGCTTTCTTTGCCGCCGTCACCGCTGTGCGCGAGAGCCTGCGCGAGTCCTACGGCGGGTAGGGGGCTCAACCCAACGCACCCATGACGACCACCACCGCCGTCTCCGTCACCCCCGCGCGCCCCTGGACCCAGCAAGCCCTGGAGCGCCTGCGCTTCTACCTGCCCACCGTCCTGGTGGCCGTGCTGGTGCTGGCGGCCTGGGAGCTGGCCGTGCGCGTCTTCAACATTCGGCAGTTCCTGCTGCCGCGGCCCACCGCCATCGTGCAGGCGCTGGTGGAGCAGTGGCCGATCCTGGTCAGCAAGGGTCTCAGCACCCTGCGCAGCGCGGCCGGCGGCTTCGTGCTGGGCAGCGCGGCCGGCATTGGCGTGGCGCTCATCACCGCGCGCTGGGTCACCCTGCGCCAGGCCATGCTGCCGTTCGCCATTGCCGCCAACTCGGTGCCCATCGTGGCCTTCTCGCCGATCCTGTTCAACTGGTTCGGCCCCAGCAACCCGTTTTCGTGGATGGCGATCGTGGCCATCATCGTCTTCTTCCCGGTGATGATTAACACCGTGCGCGGCCTCACCCTGGTGGACCCGCGCGCTTTGGAGCTGATGCGGTCGTATGCGGCCGGCGAGTTCAAGATCCTGTTTGCGCTGCGCATCCCCAACGCGCTGCCGTTCACCTTCAGCGCGCTGCGCGTAGCCACCGTGCTGAGTATCATCGGCGCGGTGGTGGCCGATTTCTTTGGGGTAGACCGGCAGACCATTGGCAAGTACATTACTCAGGAGTCGTCGAGCTTCCGCTTCGACAATACCTGGGCCGCCATCCTGCTGGTCAGCGTCATCGGCATCGCCTTTTACATCTTGATGGCGCTGGCCGAGCGGCTGAGCATGCCCTGGCACGTGTCGGTGCGCGACCGCGACGCTTGATTGTAATTAGCGGTAGTAAGTGCAGCGGCCCGTTTCCAAAAGGCACCCCCTTCCCGCCAAGGGAAGGGGGCCGGGGGGTTAGGTCCCTGCGCCGAGCACGCAGAAAGGAGACCCATAAACCGCCAAGTGTTTGCGAGCCTGCCCCATTAACGCCATATCAGTTGACCCTGTTTCGGAGGAGACATTTATGAAACGCTACGCTGCCCGTTTTGCTGGATTGCTGGTGCTGTTGAGCCTGGTGCTGGGTGCTTGCGCGCCGGCCGCCACCCCGGCGCCCACCCAGGCCCCCGAGGCCACCGAGTCCCCGGCCACCTCGGCCCCCGCGCCCATCGAGGCCACCGAGTCCCCGGCCACCTCGGCCCCCGCGCCCACCGACGCCCCGGCCATCACGGTCCCCGAAGCCACCACCGCCCCCTCGGGCGAAATGACGCCCGTCCGCCTGCAGCTGCAGTGGGTGGCCCAGAGCCAGTTCGCCGGCTACTATGCTGCCCTGGGCGAAGGCTACTATGCCGAAGAAGGCCTGGACGTCACCATCCTGGAAGGCGCGCCCGAAATCGTGCCCCAGCAGGTGTGCGCCAACGGCGGGGCAGAGTTCTGCCTGGCCTGGGTGCCCAAGGCCCTCCAGTCGCGCGCCGAAGGCGCCGACCTGGTGAACATCGGCCAGGTCTTCCAGCGCTCTGGCACCCTGTCGGTATCCTTCAAGGAGAAGGAAATCAACGGGGTCGACGACCTGCGCGGCATGCGCGTGGGCGTGTGGGACTTCGGCAACGAGCACGAAGTCTTCGCGGCCCTGCGCGCGGCCGGCATCGATCCCGAGAACCCCGACGACGTCACCATCAAGATCCAGCCCTTCAACATGACCCTGCTGCTGACCGACGAGATCGATGCGGCCGAGGCCATGATCTACAACGAGTACGCCCAGGTGCTGGAGCAGATCAACCCCGAAACCGGCGAGCTGTATCAGCCCGAAGACCTGAACGTCATCAACTACAACGACGTCGGCACGGCCATGCTCCAGGACGCCGTGTGGACCACCGAGAGCTGGCTGGCCCAGGGCGTAAATGAAAAAGTGGCGGTGCGCTTCCTGCGCGCCTCCTTCCGCGGCTGGATATTCTGCCGTGACAACTTCGACGCCTGTGTGCAGTACGTGCTGGATGCCGGCTCGACCCTGGGCGAGAGCCACATGCAGTGGCAGCTCAACGAGGTCAACAAGCTCATCTGGCCGTCGCCCAACGGCATCGGCATGATGGATGACGCCCTGTATCAGCAGACCATTAGCGTGGCGGTGGACGGCAAGGTGCTCGAGAGTGAGCCCGATGCCGGCGCGCTGCGCACCGACTTGGCCGCGGCGGCCTTGGAAGGCCTGGAGGGCGACACCACCGGCGAAAACTTTAGCCCCGTGACCGTCGAGCTCAACCCCGGCGGCGAATAAGTCATTCAGAAAATAGAACATGCCCGGGAGGTTGGGGCGGCCTCGGCCGCCCCAACCTCCCGGGCGATCATCCGACTCATCTCAGGTGAGGTAACCATGGCCAGAATAGTGCGCGGGGCGCTCGTACAGGCAACCTGGACCGGCGACAAGCAGTCCATGATCGACAAGCACGTAGCCTACGCCGAGCAGGCCGCCCAGGCCGGCGTGCAGGTGCTGTGCTTCCAGGAGCTGTTCTACGGTCCCTACTTCTGCCAGGTGCAGGACACCAAGTTCTACGACTACACCGAGCGCATCCCCGACGGACCGACCACCAAGCTCATGCAAGACCTGGCCCGCAAGCTGAAGATGGTGCTGGTGGTGCCGATGTACGAAGAAGAAACCACCGGCATCTACTACAACACCGCGGCCGTCATCGACGCCGACGGCAGCTACCTGGGCAAGTACCGCAAGACCCACATTCCGCAGGTCAACGGCTTCTGGGAGAAGTTCTATTTCAAGCCCGGCAATTCGGGCTTCCCGGTCTTCAACACCGCCGTGGGCCGCGTGGGCGTCTACATTTGCTACGACCGGCACTTCCCCGAAGGCCCGCGCATGCTCGGCCTGCATGGCGCCGAGATGATCTTCATCCCCTCAGCTACCTCGCGCGGGCTGTCGATGCACCTGTGGGAGATCGAGCAGCGCTCGCACGCCATCTTCAACGGCCTGTTCGTGGGCACCATCAACCGCGTTGGCCAGGAGCCCGAGCTGGGACCCAACGACTACTACGGCACCTCCTATTTCGCCGACCCGCGCGGCCAATACGTGCCCGACCTGGGCACCGGCGCGCTCAAGGCCAGCGACACCCAGGAGCAGATGATCTGTGCCGACCTGAACCTGGACTTGGTGCGCGAGGTGCGCAACACCTGGCAGTTCTATCGCGACCGCCGGCCCGAGATGTACGGCGATATTGCCGACAGCCTGGCGGCCTAGCCCGGCATGAAACCGGCCCCGTTTGACTACGCCGCCCCGGCCACCCTGGCCGAGGCCCTGGCCCTCAAGGCCCAGCACGGCGACGACGCCAAGTTCCTGGCGGGCGGCCAGAGCCTGATCCCGGCCATGAACTTCCGCCTGGTCCAGGCGGCGCTGTTGGTGGACCTCAACCGCCTGGCGGAGCTGGACTACATCCGGCCCGCCGGCGATGGCGGCCTGCGGATTGGCGCCCAGACGCGCCAGCGCCGGCTGGAGCGCGACGCGCTCGTGGCCCGGCACGCGCCGCTGCTGCACGAGGCCATGCCCAACGTGGCCCACCCGCAGATCCGCAACCGTGGCACCCTGGGCGGCAGCCTGGCGCATGCCGACCCCGCCGGCGAGCTGCCAGTGATCGCGGTGGCGCTGGACGCGCAGGTGCGGGTGCAGTCGGCCCAGGCCGAGCGTTGGGTGCCGGCCGCCGATTTCTTCCAGGGCCTTTTCACCACGGCGCTGGCCTCCGACGAGATGCTGGTGGAGGTGGCGCTGCCGCCCCTGCCGCCGGGGACGGGCACGGCCTTTGTGGAGTTTGCGCGCCGGCGCGGCGACTACGCGCTGATGGGCGTGGCTGCGGTGGTGACCCTGGACGGGGCGGGGCGCTGCCAGGCCGCGCGCCTGGTCTACCTCAACGCTGGCGAAGGTCCGGTCAGCGCCCCGGACGCGGCTGACGCGTTGGTGGGCGAAACCTACATGCCGGAGGTCATTGCCGAAGCCGCCGCGCACGCCGCCGAGGATGAGATCCGGCCGATGGGCAATGTGCACGCCACCCCGGCCTACCAGCGCCACCTGGCGCGTGTCCTCACCCGCCGCGCCCTGGAGCGCGCCTTCGAGCGCGCCCAGCAGGCCAATGAAGAAAGCCTTCCCGCATGAGCGCGCTGCTGCCGGTACGCGTCACCGTGAACGGACAGGTTTACGAGCGCCAGGTGGAGGCGCGCCTGCTGCTGAGCGACTTCCTGCGCCACGAGCTTGGCCTCACCGGCACCCACGTGGGCTGCGAGCACGGGGTCTGCGGCGCCTGCACCATCCTCTTCGACGGCCAGCCCACGCGCTCGTGCCTGACGCTCGCGGTCCAGGCCCACGAGCACGACCTGACCACCGTGGAGGGCCTGGCGCCCAGCGCCACCGAGCTGCACCCGCTCCAGCAGGCCTTTGTCGATGCCCACGGCCTCCAGTGCGGCTTCTGCACGCCCGGCATCCTGCTGACCCTGCTGCCCTTCCTACAGGACAACCCCGACCCCAGCGAGACCGAGATCCGCGAGGCCATTTCCGGCAACCTGTGCCGGTGCACCGGGTATCAGCACATTGTGGATGCGGCGAAACTTGCGGCGAAGAGAATGCAATAATTGGCACTTGGCACTTGAAAGAGGCGAACGAGACAGTATGACGAGTTTTCCGGAGAGTGCGCCCGCGTTGGCCGCTGCCTTGAGGTCGGGCGCGCTCCCGTTGACCGCCTACCTCGCGCAGCTTGAGGCGCGCATCGCGGAGACCGATCCGGCCATTAAGTCGCTCATGCCCGAGCCGGGCCGCTTCGAGCGGCTGCGCCGGGAGGCCGAGGCGCTCGCGGCGCGCTACCCGAACGCGGACGAACGTCCTCTCTTGTTTGGCGTGCCGGTGGGCATCAAGGACATCCTGCACGTGGACGGGCTGGTCACGACCGCGGGCAGCCGCCTGCCGCCCGAGGAGTTGCAGGGGCCCGAGAGCGCCAGCGTCACCGCCCTCAAGCAGGCCGGCGCGCTGATCCTGGGCAAGACGGTCTCCACCGAGTTCGCCTACTTTGCCCCGGGGCCTACGCGCAACCCGCGCAATCCTGAACACACGCCCGGCGGCTCCAGCAGCGGCTCGGCGGCGGCCGTGGCGGCTGGTATGGCGCCGCTGGCCCTCGGCACCCAGACGGTAGGGTCCATCATCCGGCCCGCTGCCTTTTGCGGGGTGGTGGGCTACAAGCCCACCTACGACCGCACCTCGCGCGCCGGGGTCATCCCGCTCGCGCCCAGCCTGGACCACGTTGGCGTCTTCGCGGCCGATGTGCCCGGCGCGCGGCTGGCCGCCAGCGTCCTGTGCGCCGATTGGCGGGCTGAGGCGCCTCCCCGCCGGCCGGTGCTCGGCGTGCCCGAAGGTCCTTACCTGACCTATGCGTCCGAGGCGGCGCTGGCCCATTTCCGCGCCACCGTGCAGGCGCTGGCCGGTGCCGGCTACAGCGTTGTGGCCGTGGACGCCATGCCCGACTTCCAGGCAATCGGTGCCCGGCATAATCTCATCGTCGCCGCTGAAGCCGCCCAGGTACACGCGCCCTGGTTCGACCGCTTCCGCGACCGGTATCATCCCAAGACGATAGACCTGGTGGAGCGCGGGCGCCAGATCTCGAGTGAGGCTTTGGCCCAGGCCCTGTTAGGCCGCCAGCAGTTGCGGGCCGAGCTGACCCATCTGATGAACGTGCACGGCCTTGATCTGTGGTTGTCGCCGGCGGCCCCAGGCCCAGCGCCGCGCGGCCTCGAGAGCACCGGCGACCCGGTGATGAACTTTCCGTGGACGCACAGCGGCCTGCCGGCCGTCACCGTGCCCTCGGGCGTGGTCGGCGGCGGTTTGCCCCTGGGCCTACAGGTGGCCGCCCGCTGGCAGGCCGACGAGCTGCTGCTGGCCTGGGCCGAGGACATCGAGCGCGTGCTGCTCCCCCAGCCGTTCACCCGAACGCGCAGCGGGCCGCCGCCTGACCGGCCCGGCCCCGTTCCAACCTAAGCGAGGAGACCCATGCACCTTTCTGGCAGTGTCACCATCCGAGCGCCGCGTGAGAAAGTCTATGCCTTCCTGACTGACCCGCACCAGGTCAGCCAATGCGCCCCGGGGGTCGAGTCGATCGAGGTCACCGAGCCTGGCAAGAAGTTCCGCGCCAAGGCCGCCATCGGCTTTGGGGCGGTCAAGGCCAGCTTCACCGGCGACGCCGAGTGGGTGGAGCTGGACCCGCCCAACCGCGCCAAGGTCAAGGCGCATGGCCGCGCCTCGGGCAGTGCCGCCGATGTGGGCAGCGAGATGAAGCTGAACGAAGATGCCAACGGCAGCACGGTCGTGGAGTGGACGGCCGACATCGCTGTGCTGGGCCAGTTGGCCAGCCTGGCCGCGCGCATGATGGGGCCCGTGAGCCAGAAGCTGACGGCGCAATTCTTCGAATGCGCGCGCCAGAAGATCGAGGCGGCCTAGCCTCGCCACCATGATGGTCATTCGCAGCGAAGTCCGCCCCGGCGCCTATTTCGATTCAGCCGTGCTCATGCGGCTCCAGCGGGCCCTGGCCGAGCTGCCGGGCGTCGCCGACGCCGGCGTGGTCATGGCCACGCCCGCCAACTGCGAGCTGCTGGACCAGAGCGGTCTCTACGACCGGGCGCCCGGCGCCGGGCCGAACGACCTGCTGATTGTCGTCAAAGGCGAGACCGAGGCCGCGGCCGTCGAGGCTTTGGGGCAGGTGGAGGCGCTGCTGCGGAAGCGCCGCGCCGGCGCCGACCAGGAGTTCCGGCCCAAGACCCTCGTCACCGCCGCCCGCCAGTTGCCGGAGGCGGGCTGGGTGCTCGTGTCGGTGCCGGGGCGCTACGCCGCCCGGGTGGCGCGCGAGGCCCTGGACCTCGGCAAGCACGTCTTTCTCTACAGCGACAATGTCCCCCTGGCCGATGAGGTGGCCCTCAAGCAGGCGGCGCAGGCCAAGGGCCTGCTGGTGATGGGCCCGGATTGCGGCACCGCTATCGTCAACGGCGTGGGGCTGGGCTTCGCCAACCGGGTGCGGCGCGGACCCATCGGCGTGGTCGGCGCCTCGGGCACCGGCCTGCAGGCCATCACCGTCGAGATCCACAACCTGGGCAGCGGCGTGTCGCAGGCCCTGGGCACCGGCGGCCGCGACCTGAAGTCCGAGGTCGGCGCCATTACCGCCCACCAGGCGCTCGACGTGTTGGCCCGCGACCCGGACACGCGCGTGATCGTGCTGGTCTCCAAGCCGCCTGCCGCCAACGTGGCCACCCAGCTCCTGGCTGCCGCCCAGGCCGCCGGCAAGCCCGTCGTGGTCAACTTCATCGGCTATCCGCCGCCCGCCCGCCGCCTCGGCCGCCTCCACTTCGCCGCCGGCCTGGCCGAAGCCGCCGCCCTGGCCGTGCAGTTACTGGACGCTTCGCGTGGAGATTCGAGCTTAGAGATTGACTCGGCCACGGAGAATCTCCCCTCTCAAATCTCCAATCTCTTCTTGCGCGGCCTATTTTCCGGCGGCACCCTCGCCTACGAAGCGCTCCTCGGCCTCCAGGCCGTGCTGTCGCCGCTCTATTCCAACGTGCCGCTCGTCGAGGCGCAGCGCCTTCCCGACCCGCTCAAGAGCCAGGCGCACACCATCCTGGACCTGGGCGAAGATGTTTTCACGGTGGGGCGGCTGCACCCCATGCTGGACAATGACCTGCGCCTGCGCCGGCTGCGACAGGAAGCGGCCGACCCGGAGGTGGGGCTGATCTTGCTGGACGTCGTCCTGGGCGAGGGCGCCCATCCCGACCCGGCCAGCGAGTTGGCGCCCGCCATCGCCGAGGCCAAGAAGGTCCGCGACCTGGAAGTCGTCGTGGTTGTCGTGGGCACGGACGCTGACCCGCAGAACCTCACGGCCCAGGTCGAAAGCCTCAGCGCTGCCGGTGCGACCGTCTTCCGCACCGTCACCGCAGCCGTGGACCACATCAGCCGCCGGCTCCACCCGCCGCCCATGCCGCCGGCCGTGCCCGTCAGCCTGGAGAGCCTGACCCAGCCCTTCGCCGCCATCAACGTCGGCCTGGAGTCGTTCCATGACAGCCTCATTACCCAAGGCGCCGCCGCCGTCCAGGTCGACTGGCGCCCGCCGGCGGGAGGGAATGAGAAGTTGATGGGAATTCTGGACCGACTAAAAAAAGGTAATTGGTAATTAGTAACTGGTAATGGCCTCAGCAATTGCCATTTACTAATTACCAATTACAGCTTTTCCCGACAGGAACTGTAATGGACATCGAGCAAGCCAACCAGACCGCCGTCGAACGCATGCTGTCCGCCCGCCCGATGCTCACCGGGCTGGCGACGGCGCGCGACGTGATCCCGGGGATGAAGGATAATTTGCTGCTGCACGCGGGTCCGCCCATCGAGTGGGCGCGCATGTCCGGCCCGCTGCGCGGCGCCATCATCGGCGCGCTGCTGTTTGAGGGTCTCGCCAAGGATGAAACGGCGGCCACGGCCATGGCCGAGCGCGGCGAGGTGGAGTTTGCGCCGTGCCACGCGCACAGCACGGTCGGGCCGATGGCGGGCGTGACCTCGGCCTCGATGAAGGTCTACGTGCTCGAGAACGTCACGCACGGCAATCGCGCCTACTCCAACCTGAACGAGGGTTACGGCAAGGTGCTGCGCTACGGCGCCTACAGCCCGGAAGTGCTCAACAAACTGCGCTGGATGAACGACGTCATGGGACCGCTGCTGGCGGACGCGCTGGCCCAGGGTGACGGCCTGGACGTGCGCGCCCTGCTGGCCGAAGCCCTGCACATGGGCGACGAAGGGCACAACCGCAACAAGGCCGGCTCGCTGCTTTTCCTCAAGTGGCTGGCGCCGCGCATCGCCCAGGCCGCGCGCGACCGCGCCGTAGAGTGCGACGTGCTCAAATTCCTGGGCGACAACGCGCTCAGCGTGCTCAACCCGGTCATGGCGGCCTGCAAGGCCATGGCCGATGCCGCTCATGGGGTCGAAGGCAGCACCCTGGTCAGCACCATGGCCCGCAACGGCACCGACTTCGGCCTCCGCGTTAGCGGGCTGGGCGACCGTTGGTTTACCGCGCCGTGCGAGACGCCCCAGGGTCTGTGGTTCCCCGGCTTCACCGCCGCCGACGCCAACCCCGACATTGGCGACAGCACCATTACCGAAACTATCGGCATTGGCGGCTTCGCCATGGCCACGGCCCCGGCCATAGTCACCTTCGTAGGCAGCACGCCCAAGGACGCGCTCAACGCCACCCTGGAGATGTACGAAATCACCGTGGCCGAGCACCAGCACTTCACCATCCCGCCCTTCGACTTCCGCGGCACGCCCACTGGCATCGACATTCGCAAGGTCGTCGAAACCGGCATCCTGCCCCGCATCAACACCGGGATTGCCCACAAGCAGGCCGGGGTGGGCCAGGTGGGCGCCGGCCTGGTGCGCCCGCCCATGGCGATTTTTGAAGAGGCGTTGCTGGCGTATGCGGAGAAGTACTTGTAA
>CAYUYN010000025.1:18023-21215 GCA_964449185.1 uncultured Anaerolineales bacterium
ATGACACTCAGCTTTGAGGACCTCCGTATTTTGCAGACGGCCGAGACGATTGCTGACGCCGTGTGGAAACAGGTCGTCGATTGGCAGCCGTTTGCGCGGGATGCCATGGGCAAACAGCTCATCCAGGCCGCCGACTCGATCGGGGCCAACATAGCAGAGGCTTTTGGCCGTTACCATTACGGTGAAAAGTTGAACTTCCTGTATTACGCACGAGGCAGTTTATTCGAAACCAAGTATTGGATCAATCGGGCTGTAGCGCGTACACTCATCGACGACAAGGAATTGCGGGACTGTATCGCCCAACTCGCTGACCTGGCTCGCCAGCTTAACGCTCTGGCGTCGGCCACCCGGCAGCAAAGGGCCGGCCAACCCGCCGGTCAACAGACCTCCTCCAAATCCATCCGTGAGCCAGGCGAACCATACGATGCGCTGGCTTTAGAGGCGACAGACCTCTTTTCGCTCGAAGACCTCGCCTGGCTCACCGAACACTGACCCAACACCCCCTGTGTATTAGCCATTACTACTTACCAATTACCAATTACTTTCCCAGGAGCCCACTTGCAATGAAAATCTATGACCTGTCACAACCTTTGAACGCCGACTGCTCATTCTGGCCGTTTTATCCGCCGTTCGAGGCCAAGTACATCAAGCGCAAAGCCGAGCACGGCGTCAACGCCCAGTACATCCAGACCTCCAACCACATGGGTACCCACCTCGACGCGCCGCGCCACTTCGTCACGCACGGGAAGACCATCGACGAGCTGCCCATCCAGTGGCTTTACGGGCCGGGCGTGGTCGTGGACATCAGCGATGTGATGGACGACCTGGACGTCTTTACGCCCGAAATGCTGGAAGAGCGCGCCGATATCCGCGAGGGCGATATCCTCTTCATCCACACCGGCTGGCACAAGTACTCGTTCCTCAGCCCCGAGGGCGACGAAGAGCGCTACATCCAGCGTCACCCCGGGCCCCACCACAGCCTCTGCGACTGGCTCCTGGCCAAGAAGGTCCACGTCTGGGGTGTGGACATGATCTCCACCGACCACCCCATGAACCTGCCCATTGGGCGGTTCCTGGGCAAGGGCGGCCTGGAGCACTGGCAGAAGGTGCGGGCCAAGGTCGAGGCCAAGTTTGGGAAGGATAAGATCGAAGAGATGTTCCCCGACTCCGCCTATCAGCTCACCCACAATGCCCTCTTCCCGCACGACTGCGTGCACGTGGAGAACCTCGGCGGCGACATTGGCCTGCCCGAGCTGCACAACAAGCGCATCACCCTGGGCGCCTTCCCCTGGAAGTTCAAGGGCGGCGAGGCGGCTTTCTGCCGCGCGGTGGCCTGGTTAGAAGAATAGCCTCTTGAGAACTGCCGTACGTGGTGGCCGGTGCTCGCAAAGCACCGGCCACCATGTACAACATCGTTGGAGAGCGTATGACCACACGGTATATGGGCGCCTCGGTTACCCGCAACGAAGACCCGCGCCTGCTGCGGGGCGAAGCGCTGTTTGTCGACGACGTCGATTTGCCGGGGATGCTGCACGCCGCGTTCTACCGCAGCCCCTACGCCCACGCGCGCGTGCTGAGCATCGACGTCTCGGCGGCCTTGGCGCGGCCGGGCGTGGTGGGCGTCTACACCGCCGCCGACTTGGGCGACTACTGGAAGCCCGGCCCCCTGCTGGTCTCGCCGCCGCCGGTCGAGGGCGCGGTCTTCCACGCCCGCACCCAGGTGCCCTTGGCCAAGGACAAGGTCCGCTTCGTGGGCGAGCCGGTGGTGGTGGTGGTGGCCGAGAGCCGCTACATCGCCGAGGACGCCCTGGGCGACCTGCTGATCGAGTTCGAGGCCCTGCCGGCCGTGGTGGACCTGGAAAAAGCTCTGCAGCCCGACGCCGCGCTGGTACACGACGACCTCGACTCGAACGTCTCGGCGCACGTGATCCAGCGCAAGGGCGACTATGCCACCGCCAAGGCCCGCGCCGATGTCGTCATCCGCCGCCGGCTGCTGTACGACCACGGCACGGCCGCCGCCATGGAAAACCGCGGCATCGTGGCCCAGTGGGACGCGCGCGCCGGCCGGCTAACTGTGTGGGACACGACCCAAGCCCCCATCCCCATCCGCAATGGCCTGGCCGACATGCTCGGGCTGTCCGAGAACCAGGTGCGCGTCGTCGCCCCGTTCATCGGCGGCGGCTTTGGCCCCAAGATTATGATGTTCTACCAGGAAGAGGTCCTGGTGCCGTGGCTGGCGCTCAAACTCAACCGCCCGGTCAAGTGGATCGAAGACCGCGCCGAGAACTTTGTGGCCACCACCCAGGAGCGCAACCAGGTGCATGAGGCCGAAATCGCGCTCACCCGCGATGGCCGCATCCTGGGCGTACACGACGTTTTCCTGCACGACGCCGGCGCCTACGACCCCTACGGCCTCACCGTGCCGCTCAACAGCCAGTGCACCCTGCTCGGCCCATACGATATTCGCCACTACTACTCCGAGTTCACCGCGCTCTTCACCAACAAGCCCATCGTCACGCCCTATCGCGGGGCGGGGCGCCAGCACGGTGTCTTTGTCATCGAGCGCCTGCTCGACATCGCCGCGCGCGAGCTGGGGATTGACCGGGTCGAAATCCGGCGGCGCAACTACATCCCGCCCGACGCTTTCCCGTACAACAACGAGATCATCTACCAGGACTTTGCGCCCCTGGTCTACGACAGCGGCAACTACAACCCCATCATGGACAAGGCGCTCGAGCTCATTGGCTACGAGCACTTCCTCAAGGAAGAACAGCCGCGGCTGCGGGCCGCGGGCCGCCACGTGGGCCTCGGCATCGTTGCGTACGTCGAGGGCACCGGCATCGGGCCATACGAGGGCGCGCGCGTCAAGGTGCAGGCCAGCGGCAAGGTCTCGCTGGTTACCGGCATCGGCACCCAGGGGCAGGGGCACTTCACCAGCTTCGCCCAGATCGTGGCCGACCAGCTCGGCGTCAGCGTGCGCGACGTGGAGGTGGTGACCGGCGACACTGACCAGTTCTACTGGGGCGCCGGCACCTTTGCCAGCCGCGGCGCGGTGGTGGCCGGCAACGCCGTCAACGAGGCCTCCAAGGACGTGCGCCACAAGATCCTCAAGCTGGCCGCCGAGCACTTTGAAGCGGCCGAGGACGACTTGGAGCTGATGGACGGCGCCGTGCGCGTCAAGGGCGTGCCCGA
>CAYUYN010000026.1:0-20824 GCA_964449185.1 uncultured Anaerolineales bacterium
AGCGCGGCGGCGGGCAGCCTGCCCGGCCAGGCGCTCTATCCCGTCAAGCGCGCTACCGAAGCCTTCCAGGCCGCGCTGATCCCGGCCTCGCGGCAGGCCGCGTGGCAGGCCGGCCTGGCCGAGGCGCGCACCGGCGAACTGCTGGCCCTGGCGGAGCAAGGCGCCACCGATCCCGCCCTGCTGGCGCGCCTCGCCGCCGAAATCAGCGCCGCCATCGAGACCGCCCTGGCCAATGTGGCCCACGCTCCCGGTGAAGAGCAGGCGGCCCTGCTGGTTGAAATCTTGGCGCAAATCGAGCGGGAGCAGACCGTGCTCGCCCGGGTGCACGACGCGGTCCCTCAGCAGGCCCAGTCCAGCCTCGAGCATGCCCTGACGGTCTCACAAGCGCAGCGGGAAGCCGCGCTGGACCAACTGAACACGGTCACCAACCAGCCGGGCAATCCATCGCCGGGGGACCAGGCCAGTCGTACTCCCACCCTGGCGGTCACAGACATTCCGCCGGGCCAGGCGAAAAAGACAGCGACCGCGACGCCGCGCGCGGAGGCGACCGGCCTGCCCCCCGGCCAAGCCCAGAAGACGGCCACTGCCACGCCCCAGGTCGACGACACACACCTGCCGCCCGGTCAGGCCGCCCACACCGCCACCGCCGCGGCGCAGTCCACGGCCGGCATAACGCCGACACCGCCCGGCAATTCCGGCGGGCAGGGACAGGGACCGCAGTCCACGGCCGGCATAACGCCGACACCGCCCGGCAATTCCGGCGGGCAGGGACAGGCACCGCAGTCCACGCCCAACTGCAACACCAATAACCCCAGTTCCCCCAATTACTGCACGCCTACGCCCGAGCCGTCCAGCGGCGGTGGCGGTGATCAGACCGCCACTACCGCAGCCCCGCCCCCCGCCGGACCAACCGCTACGGACTGTCCGCTCAACCCAGCAGGCAACCCGGTGTGCGGCAACCGGCCGTAGCCGGCGTCCGCGACACTTACGGCATAAATACCGTCCAGGCTTGCCTGAGAAAAACAAGGGCCTGGTTTTCCAGGCCCTTGTGTATTGCGCCTCAATTCCGCCGGCAAAGCTAAAGCAGCCTTTCAAGCGCTCTTACCAATACGTCCACGTCGGCCTGGGTGTTGTAGCCCTGGAGGGAAACGCGCAGCAGGGGCACGCCATTCCAGCGGTGCGTGGGCAGTTCCACCCGGCACTCGTCGTACAGCCGGGTCTTGAGCGCGGCATAATCCACGCAGTCGGGTAGGCGCACGGTGATGAGCTGCCGGAACCACTCGGGCGAATCGGGGCAGGGCGGCTCCTGGCCGGTGAGCGCGTACAGCCGGTCGCGCGCCTGGCGGGCCAGCGCGTGGCAGGCCGCGCGCACCGCGGGCCAATCGTGTTCGGCCTGGAACGCAATGGCGGCCGGCGTGGCCAGGAACGCGGACATGTCGCGCGTGCCCTGCCATTCGTGATAGTCAATGAAGCGCGAGGCGCTGGGCCAGCCGCTGTCGTAGCCCCAGCTCACCACCAGCGGGTTCAGCCCCGGCTGCCGGTCGCGCCGCGCGTACAGGCAGGCCGAGCCCTTGGGCGCGCACAGCCACTTGTGGCAGTGGGCTCAAGCAACTAAGCCCCTTTGTGGTCAGCGCTCGGCTGAAGCATAGGAACTGGCCTCGCGCTACAGGAGCGTCCGCGGGACATCCACCAGCGCCAATTCATTACCACTTCAACGCCCGTCGCACGAGCCAATCCCAACTTGCATCCGGAAGCAGCCGGCGCAACGCCATCAGCCCCGCCGTTTGCCACGGGATGGCATAGCGCGCGCGGGGATGGCGGCTGTTGAGGATTTTCAGCACTTCTTCCGCAAACGCCTGGGGTGGAAAACCCGTGCGGGACCGACGGTCGGCCGCCTGCTCGAGCGCCGCGATCAAGGGCGCATAAGCGCTCGTATCGATTTCGGTCATGCCGGCCAGTGCCCGCTGGCGGCTGGCAGCCCAGATCGCCGTGGGACTCGGACCAGGTTCCAGCACCACAACCCCCACGCCGAACGGCGCCAGCTCGATGCGCAGCGCGTCGAGCGGTAAGAGTTCGAGCGGAGCGGGAAACGCGGCACCGGCGTTGTTGACCAGCGCGTCCAGCCGGGGCGTGGCCGCCGAAACGGCCTCCGCCAGTGCTCGCACCTGCTCCACCCGGGTGATGTCGCACAGGAGCACCGCCAGGCGTTCGCGGCAGCCCAGGGCTTGGGCCTCCGCCAAGAGGTCGTCCCGGTCAGTTTCGCGGCGAACGGTGGCGAACACCCGCCAGCCGTGCCGGGCGAGGTGCAGCGCCGTCACCCGACCAAAGCCGCTGGAACAGCCAGTGATGACAACGGACTTCAGAACGCTCATGGCGTCCACGCGGTTGGGCGAAGCCGCTCGAGAATGAAGAAGTTGGAAGGAACACGGAGCGGCCCCAGGGCCAGATAGGCTTTGCCGAGCAGCAGGTCGGGATTGGCGGGATTAGGCTGGACCAGATAGTCCCGCAGCAGTTTGGCAATAGGTGGGGATTGGGCGTTGCGGGTGCTGGCGCCGTAATCCAGCAGGATCGCTTCCGGGTACAAATTGTCGCGGGAGGCTGGCTTCACCCGACTCACGCAGTAAAAGGCATAACGCCTGGGGTTTTCGAGCGTGGGTTGGTGGAGCCACGGCCCGTCTGGCCCATTCTGCACCACCGGGATGTTGTAGCCCTCGACTTGGCCGCCGACCTGAAAGAAGCCTTTGATGAACTTCTGGATGCCGAGCAGCCGGGGTTGCCAGGAGGTGTTATAGCCGCGCCACTCGAAGGCCAGCAACGCCTCCATGGGCGGGCCCTTGGAAGCGCGCAGGATATGTTCGAGACGCGAGGCGGAAGCCTGCGCCAGATCGTGGAAATTGTCACCGGTCATGTTGGCCTCGCTCTTTACGGCCTGAGCTCAATTGTGGCTGCGAACGCGGGGTGATCCGAAGCTGGGCTCTCAATGACCACCACGTCGCGCGCCATCAGGTCGGGTGTATGGAAGATCCAGTCAATGCGCGGGCGCTCGGGCTGGCCTGATTCAGACCAGGCGTCTACAAAACCGGCCTCCAGGATCATCTGGATCTCCCGGCTGCCGGAAAGAGCGTTAATATCGCCTACCAGGACCGTTCGCGGTCGACCCGCCCAGGCACTGAGCAATGCCGTGATTTGAGCGATGCGTAAATCCGCGCGTTCCGTCGCCAGGTGAGTGTCCATGATCAGCAGTGGTTCCCCGGCGCCCCAGGCGATGTGTGCCCAGACGTAGCCCCGCCCGACGAGCGAATCCAGTTGGGGCAATTCTCCGTGCCCGCCCGCCAGGATAGGGTATTGGCTGAGAATAGCGTTGCCAGCCACCGGATCGGTCGCTGGCCCCATGACAGCCGCCGGCATACTCAGGCGGCGCGAGAGCAACGGCAGCAGATCAGCACTGCCATTGATAAGCCAGCCCCGCGAAAGCTCCTGCAGGGCGACGACCTCGGCGCCGGCATCCTCAATCACCTGAGCAACGGCCTCTACATCCAGGCGGCCGTTCATACCAAAAGCGGCGTGGATGTTGTAGGTCATGACCCGGACCGAACCCCCGCTTGGCCAGGCCGGCGGCGGCGTGGCCGTCACTTCCGCCACCCATAGGGCCACGGGCGCCAGCAACAGAAGCGCGCCCAGCCTTACCGGCGCCCAGTCTGGCGCATGCACGCCCCAGCCTGGGCGCCGCTGCCAAGCTGCACCCAGTGCGCACACAGCCAGCCCCGCTCCCACCAGGGGCGCCAAGGCAAACCGTGGGAAAGGCAACAATCGAACCAGGAACGAAACGTAATACAGTGTGGCCAGGCCTGGTATGCACAGCAGCGCCAGCCCAAAGACGAGGCTGAGGGAGGCCACGCCAGCCGGCGCCGCTGGCGGCCGGGCCGCTCCGACGATGACGGCCAGCAAAAATCCGGCGGATACTACGCTGACCAGGACCCCGACAGCGAAGATCCAGCCTGGCACCTCAGCCACGAGCAGCGCCACCGTCAGCACGGCGCCAAACAGGAAGGCCCACCAAGGCGAGCGCGGCCACTCACGCGTCAAAGCATAGGCCGCCGCGGCGAGCGCACCCGCGTTCGCCAGCATGATCCAGGCGAGAGCAGACGTTGGCGGCCAGCCCGTGAGCGTGGACACCCAGCCCTCATTTTGAAGGATTTGCCACTCAACGAACAGTAACGGGCCGAGGCCGATCAGCGGCAGGCTGGTCCGCAAGCGTTCCCCTGGCAGGCTTGCTGGCCTCGAGGTGACGCGCCAGAGTACCATTGCGAACCCACCCACAAGGCCGACGATGATCAGCCGAGACCAGGCGCCCGGGATCCAGCTCAGATCCAGCGTGCCGGTCATGCCACGCAGCGCCGTATCCAGGCTCAAGCCCAGCAGAAGGCCCAGGGCAAACGACGGCAACCCGGCCTCGCCCTCCGCTCGGGCACGCAAGTACAGCAGCGGCAACAAGCCCATAAAGCACGCCGTTCCCCCGAACGCCGCCCACACATCCACGGCCGCCGTCGTCGAGAACTGTTCGACCAGGCGGCATAAGAGCAAACCCACCCCAAAGGCCCGCAGCATCCTGCTCAGACCGAGACGTTTGCCCAACAGCGGGGCGAGCCAGGCCAGGGTAACTGGCGCATAGGTGGCGGCGACCACCTGCCCCGCGGTCAAGCCGAGCGTGGCACCCCAGTAGAAAGTCAGGGAGGCCAGCAAGACCCGGATCGATTGCGCACCGAAGAGCAGCGTGAGTGCGGTAAGGATCAGGAAGGAGCGTTTCATGCCCGTGCGGCAATCTGCTGAGCCGCGTGCATGGCGATCCCCATGATGGTGTGCTGAGGGTTGACCCCCAGGTTCGTGGGAAAGATGGACGAATCGATCACATACAGACCCCGCGTCCCGTGAACGGCAAAGTCCGTCCCGACCACGCCGTCCGATGGGCGCACGCTCATGCGGGCCGTCCCAAACAGATGCGTGAGGGCGAACGAGTAACAGGCTGGATCATCGGGGCCGTTCTCGAGGAGGCGGATCTGGTCCGGGCTGGTCAGGCGTTCCGGCAGGCCGTGGATCCCGGGAAGGATCTCGCGCGCGCCCGCCGCGAACAGGAGCTCGGCCGTGAAGCGGAGGCCCTGGCGGAGATTGGTCATGTCGCGCGGCGTGAGATCGAAACGGATGTCAGTGCCGAAGAGTCCCCTTCGGACCGAACCCTGGGCATGGGCGCGCAACTGCACGGCCCAGATAGCCAGGTGGGCTGACCGGGCCATGTTCTGCACCCACCCGCGGCCCACGCCTGGCAGGCGGGCCAACATCAGCTCGGGCGGCATGGCGAGCGTCTCGACCTTGAACCGCCCATCCACGCGGTGTTGGTCTGACTCATAGCCCTGCGTCGCGCCGGACCACACAGTGACCTTGTCGTCGAAGACGCCGGCCAGGCCGGCGCCGGGATGCCCCTGGAAGTGCTCTCCAAGATGGGGAGAGCGCACGCCGCTCTGGGCCAGCAGACCGGGGGTCTGGATCGCGGAGGCCGCGATCAGCACCCCTTTGCGAGCGCGCAGCGTAAATCGCGCAAGGTTGCGCTTGAACTGCGGCACGTGGAAATGACCCGCGACCCCGACCGCCCGGTCACTATGAAAGAGCACTTTGTCAACGCGTGCGCTGGTGAGGAGCATCGCTCCCCGTTCAGAGGCATAGGGTAGATAGCTCACCAACATGCTTTGCTTGGCGCCGTGCGGGCAGCCCAGGGAACAGCGGGCGCTTCCGCGGCAGCCCGCCTCGTATCTGCGCAGCGGCGCCGCCGAGACACCGAGGCGCTGGCTGGCGACGTTCAGCAGACGGTTGTTTTCGCCCCAGATCTCGGGCGCGACCGGGCGCGCCGAAAGCTCGCGCTCGATTTGGTCCCAGTTCTCGTGCAGCGCGTCGAGCGGCAGCGCCTCGCCCAGGCCATATTCGGTCTTCCAGGGCTCCCACACATCGTCGGGAAGGCGCCACACAATGGCGGAGTTGACGACGGTGGTCCCGCCCAGGCAACTGCCTTGAATGACCGGAATGGTGGCCCGCCCCCGCGCGATCTGAAAACCCATATCCCGGAACATGCGGCGGAAGGCCGGGAAGACGCGATCGCCAAACTCGGCCGGCGCGAGCGCCGGACCTTCCTCCACGACGGCGATGCTGGCCCCGGTGTCGGCCAGGACGCGGGCGGCCGTGGCGCCCGCCGCGCCCGAGCCGACGACGACGTAGTCAAAGGTCTCGTCCAGGGCGCGCCGCTCCTTCTCGCCGTCGAAGATCATTGGGTCATTGTGTAGCGCGGATCGTCGTGCTGGAGGGGATACCCGATGGCGTCACGCACGCGGCGGTCGGCGCCGTAGCTGAAACATAGGGTCATTTTGAGGAGCTGGAGCATCTGCCGCAGGAGGTAATATCGTGAACAGGCCATCGCCGCCAGCGCGCGTTCGCGGGTGGGCCGGTCGTGAAGGCCGAGCGGCGGCAGCCGGCCGATGAGGACTGGCGCGATCCAGATCGCCGCAATCAGGGCAGCGCGGACCGTCCAGCGGAGCGAGGGCAGCGCCGTGCGCTCGAAGTCCGACCAGAACGCGTCGAAGCCGGCCTCAAAGACGCCATAGGGCAAGGTCGGGTGAGCTCGGGCGGGCAGGAGCGTTTCGAGGACGACGCGCGCGGGTTGACTTAGCAAGGCATTCCCTAGAGGGTGAGCACCGCCAGAACGACGCGCATGTTGTCCATGATAGCACGGTCGAGCAGCGGCGGCTGGTCAAGCTGCCCGACCGCCAGCGCGTCGCCGCGCAACACACACTGCCATCTAAAGCTGGAACTTCGTGCTCAAGAGGCACCTGCTCCAACCGCCCGTAAGACTCAATTTGGGTAATGCGAGCCGTATCAATTATGGCAGTGGTCGCAATCAACTAAACCCCTTCGTCGTCAGCGCTCGACTGAAGCTATAGTACCTGGCTGCGCTCGTAGGCAGCGCCTAAAGGTGGGAACAGGTCATTGACCAAGTGCGTCCAATGTTAGACCGAATGAACGAAATGGGAAACTCACTCTACACTGAGTCTCCCTTTTCGTTCATTGCGCCCACTCGATCGACACTCGCCTTGTCAGTGGTAGGGCCTCGACGAGGACCAGGCGCCCGAGCAACTCAAGCATGGCGCTGGTGTGCGCAGCGCAGTCTGCAACGGAAAGTGTCATGGCTTGTACGTTCCTTCACTAAGCGGTGATTGCAACTGGACCCACGTCAGCTTGACACGCCATTTCGGGCTATGCTAAGATCAACAGCATCCTGTATCCAGTATACGGTATCCCGTTTGAGGATCTCAAGCATGAGTGCTATTCCCCGCCTCGACATCCAGAAACGGGAAGACCTACGTGACCAGACTTACTATCAGCTGCGAAAAGCGATCCTGGCAGGGCCAATCCGACCAGGCACTGTCTTCGTGCAGGAGCAATTGGCCGAGCAGTTGGGCATTTCGCGGACTCCCGTCCGCGACGCCTTGGACCGTTTGGCCAGTGAGGGCCTAGTCATTCGTTCCCCCGGTGGGCGCATTCATGTCGCCCCTTTCTCGCTCGAAGAGCTGAATGAGAAATACGCCGTCCGCCAGGCACTGGAGACGCTGGCTCTGCGTTTAGCGGCGCCCAACCTGCCAGGTCAGCCGATGCTGCGGCTGAAAGCGCTGGTGGAGGAAATGCGGCAGGCCATCGCCGAAAACCACTGGCAGCGCGTCATCCAGGCCGGCGC
This sequence comes from uncultured Anaerolineales bacterium, assembly GCA_964449185.1. GTDB lineage: Bacteria > Chloroflexota > Anaerolineae > Anaerolineales > UBA6663 > CAYUYN01. The sequence continues at coordinate 7,775 of CAYUYN010000026.1, forward strand.
AGCCTTCCATGAAACCATCTTCATTGCCTGCGGCAACACCTACCTGCGTCAGCTCCTGACGACTTTGAACGAGTCCATCCGCCGCTACCGGCACGCCGCTATCGACATGCCCGGCCGAGCCGCCGAAACCCTGCGGGAGCACGAGCTTATTGCGGAGCATCTGGCGGCCAGCGATATTCCTGCGGCCGAAGGGGCCATGGAAGAGCACATCGCTCGGTCGCAGCAGCGGCTTGAGCGGGGCTTTCAGCTCAGCCCACCTATTGGGGGCTGAAGCCCAGAAACCCTGATTACCGCGCCCGGCCACGTGGTGCAGAGACGAGACTAGTGTTACCGGCCCAAAGCGAAGTTTCTGCAACAGTGCCCCACCGGCCTGAGCCGGCCGGATGAGCACACGAAAGGGACACGAATACGGATGAATACGGTCTCTCGCGAGGCAGGTCAGAACAGCGTGCTCACGGCTAGTACCGCGGCCAGCTCGCCGGCCCAGACGGCGAGCCCACACGGCACGCCCATCATCCAGGCACGCAATTTGTGCGTCGAGTACGAGCGCACGCGCGAGAAGAGCCGGTTGGTGGCACTCAAGGACTTCACGCTGGACATACGGGCCGGAGAGTTCGTCACCATTGTGGGGCCCAGCGGCTGCGGCAAGAGCACATTTCTCAATGTCTTGGGCGGCCTCCACAAGCCGAGCGCCGGTGACGTGCTCATTGACGGCAAACCGGTGACTGGCCCCGGTCCGGACCGTGCGATGGTCTTCCAGGACTATGGCCTGCTGCCCTGGCGCACCGTCGAGAAGAATGTTGAGTTCGGGCTGGAGATGCGCGGCCAGCTCGACGACCGGGGCCGCGAGCAGGTGCGGCGTTATATTGCGATGGTCGGGCTGGAAGGCTTCGAGCAGTCCTACCCGCGCGAGCTCTCCGGCGGCATGCGCCAGCGGGTGGGCCTGGCGCGCGCCTTGGCGATCGAGCCGCGCATCCTGATGATGGACGAGCCCTTCGCCGCCGTGGACCTGATCACACGCGAACTGATGCAGGACGAGCTGGCCCGCATCATCGCGGCCACCGGCCAAACCGTCATCTTTATTACGCACAGCGTGGACGAAGCCATCCACCTGGGCGACCGGCTGGTCGTCGTTTCGGGCCGGCCCGGACGCGTCAAGGCCATCCATCCGGTCAACCTGCCCCGCCCGCGGGCGAAGGGCACGCTTCGGTCCAGCCCCGAATACTTGCGCCTGCGCGAGCAGGTGTGGGAAGAGCTCTCTACCGAGGTGCGCATGGGCGGCCAGGCCAAGGTCTAGGCCTGTCACCCATAGGATTATCGCCATGACTTCCATCGCCACGGTGCGCCGGCCCTCCCTGCCTCGCTTCTTTACCGGCTGGCGCAAAAGCGCCGCCGATCAGTTGCCCACCGGCATCAGCCTGACGGTCTTGATCCTGATCTGGGAAGCGGCGGTTCACCTCTTTCGCATTCACCCGCTGCTGCTGCCGGCGCCCAGTGTTATCGGGCTGGAGCTGATCGAGGTTTCCAACCGCGGCCTGCTGTGGGGGCCGCTGGGCCAGACCCTGCTGGCGCTGGCCGCCGGCCTGGGCGCATCGCTGCTTTTCGGCATCCCGGTGGGCATCCTCATCGGCGCCTCGCGCGTGATGGACCTGCTCAGCACGCCCTACCTCTGGGCGCTGCGGGCCACGCCGCGCATCGCCATCGCCCCGCTCATCGCCATCTGGATGGGCTTTGGCTTCGGCGCCAAGTTCTGGATGGTCTTCCTCTCGTCCGCGATTACGGTGCTGCTGATCACCCAGGAAGGTGTCAAGACGGTGGACCAGGGCCTGGTGCAGGTGGCCCGCTCCTTTGGCGCCAGCAAACGAGACATCTACCTCAAGGTGGTGCTGCCCTACATCCTGCCCTTCGTGGCCAACGCGGTCCGCAACGGCATCGGCATCGGCATCGTGGCGGTGCTGGTAGTCGAGATGTTCTCGGCCACGGGCGGCCTGGGTTCGCAGGTCATGCGCGCCAGCAACAGCTACGACGGGCCGCGCATGTACGCCTACATCCTGGTGCTGACGACCGTGTCGCTGATCCTCATCGCCCTGTCGCGCCGCCTCGAAAACTACGTCTCACAGTGGCGGGAGGAAGCCTACGTATGAGCTCACTCGAAATCGGCGCCACCGGACCCGCCGCGCCGAGGCCCCGCTGGAAGCCTGGCCCCAGGCTGCGCTTTACGCTGGTGACCCTGCTCAACCTGACCGTCTTCTTTGTGGGCTGGGAGCTGTTCGCCATCTACAGCGGCATCCCGCGGATTTTCCTGCCGCGCTTCAGCGCCATCCTGGCCGAGCTGCCGCAGATGGTCAGCGAAGGCCTGCTGCTGCCCAACCTGGGGATCAGCGTCAATAACTTCGTCATCGGCATGGTGGTGGGCCTCATCATCGGCCTGCCGCTGGCCTACGCCATTGGCGGCATCAAGGTGCTCGACCGCATCCTGAGCCCCTACCTGTGGGCGCTGTACTCCATGCCGCGCATCATTCTGGTGCCGCTCATCTTCCTGTGGCTCGGCATCAACAACAACTCGCGCCTGGCTATCGTCATCATCAGCGTCATCCCGCAGTTCGCGGTGGTAGTCATGGAAGGCGTCAAGACCACCGACACCACCCTGCTGCAAGCCGCCCGCTCCTTTGGGGCCAGCAAGTGGCAGCTGTTCCGCAAGATCATTGTGCCCGCCACCACGCCCTTCATCGGCACCGGCATCCGCCTGGCACTGCTGCGCGGCATGATCGGGCTGTACATTGGCGAGTTGTTCATCTCGGCCAATGGCCTGGGCTCGATCATTGCCTTTGCCAAGGTGCGGTTCGACACCGCCCGCGTGTTCGCCGTACTGCTGATCTTCGTCCTGCTGGGCGTCATCGGGCTGGCGCTGACGCGCTTCCTTGAAACGAAGCTGACAACCTGGCGCGCGCCCGCCGATCTCTAGCGAAAGGGGCAGGCCTGACCGCTGATCCAGCAAAGATCGCCTCAATCTCGCAAGCTCACTTTCTCGTTCGCAGCAATCACTCTTGGAGGAGACGCCATGCGTAAAACAAATGTCTTTCGATTGATCGGGCTGGCCTTCGTGGTAGCGGCCTGCAGCGCGCCGGGCGGCTCCGGCGGCGATTCGGACCTCAGCCTGAACCAGGTCAAATTCGCCACGTCGAGCAACGACGCGCAGGACCTGATGATCGTGTATTCGACTTCGGAGCTCTTCTGGCCGAAACACGGCTTCACCGAGCCGGCCACCATCATCGTGACCGAGGACGTCCTGCCCGCCCTGGTCTCGGGGGAGGCCTGGATCATCCAGGGGGACACCAGCCAGGGCTGGGCGGCCATGGCCGAGGGCAGCCTCGACCTGGTGCTGGTGGGCATCGACAAGGATAACGAGGGCCGCCTCCTGGGCGCGCGGCCGGGCATTGCCTCGGTGGACGACGTGCAGGCCGGCATGACCGTCAGCGGCGGCGACATCGGCGGCTATGACGAGCTGGTGGTGCGCGAGATCATGGCCGAGCTCGGGTGGGCCGACCGGGGCCTGGAAGTGGTGGCCATGGGCGGCGGCGCGGACAGCCGCATGCAGGCCATGATCGCCGGGCAGCTCGACCTGGGCATCCAGCAGCCGCGCAATATCGGCCCGCTGACCCGCGCCGGCGGCGTGATCCTGTACGAAAAGGCCGCCGATGTGCCCCAGGAGGGCTGGGTGGTCACCCGCAAGACCTGGAACGACAACCGCGACGCGGTCTGCGCCTTCATCTACGGCCGCATCGAGGGCAAGCAGTGGGCGGCCGAGGGCGACGACATGCGGGCCAACATCGACGAGGCCGCCGAGATCGTCCGCAAGTACGACATCGACCCCTCGGAAGACGAGCTGGGCGACTGGGCGCACGAGCTGCAGGGCAACATGAGCCTGGACGCCGGCACGACCAATGCGGCGCTGGACAAGTTCCAGGGGGACCTCAAGGGGCTGGGCCATCTCCCGGCGGACTTCGACTGGCGCGACCATGCCGATTTCAGCTGCGTGCACGAGGCCCAGGAAGCCCTGGGGCTGCCGCAGCGGCCGTAAGCCAGACCCGCCTCACCCTCACCGCTCCACTACGGGGGACACGTCATCCCCCGACAAAGAGCCGACCGCTTCGCGCGACAGACGACGGACTGTTTCGTATATGGGCGAGGGTTGGCCTCACCCCCCAATCCCCTCTCCTGGCCCGCTACGCGAAAAGCAAGGGCGCGAGCCAGGAGAGGGAGACCCTCTCTGTTGAGCTGCGCGGGCAGGGGGAGCAAAGGATTTTCCCAGCTTGATACACGTCGGTTTTCCCTCTCCCAGCATCGCCAACTTGAAGATGCCCGACAACGCCGCCCTGGCCAAGCTGGCCGAGGCGCTCGGCTTCGACACGCTGTGGCACTCGAACGAGCGGCCCTACCGCGAGATGTTCGTGCGCATGACGTCGTCCACCATGGCCACCAACCGCATCGGCATCGGCGGGGCCATCGCCGAGCCGTTCGCCGTCCATCCGCTGCTGACCGCGCAGTCGCTGGCCACCGTCCACGAGCTGTCGGGCGGCCGGGCCTGCCTGGCCTTTGGCGCGGGCGGTTCGGGCTTTCAGATGATGGGCGTCAAGCGCGAGCGCTCGGCGCGGGCCCTGCGCGAAGCCTATGCCATTGCCAAGGGCGTGCTGGCGGGCGAGGAGGTCACGCTGGAGGGCGAGCTGGTGTCGGCCCACCAGGCCCGCCTCCAGTTCAAGCTCGACCAGCCCCCTACCCTGTGGGTGGCCACCCGCGGCGACATTACCCTCAAAACGGCCGGCGAGTACGCCGACGCCGTCATGGTCGCCACCTATTCGACCCCGGACACGGTGGCCGAGGCGGTGGACATGGTGCGGGCGGGCGCGGCGCGCGCCGGCCGCGACCCGGCGCAAATCCGCATCATGTCGCGGGTCGATACCTGCGTCCACACCGATTACCGCAGCGCCAGCGACGGCGCGCGGCTGATGGTGGCGCGCGTGCTGTGGGTCAGCTATCCCGACCGCAACTTCGTGCGGCGCCTGGGCCTGGAAATTCCGCCCGACATCGAGGCCGTCATCGCCAAGCGCCAGGTCGATCTCATGGAAGAGGTCGCGCAGCGGCTGCCGGAGGAATTTGTGGAGGGCTTTGCGTGGGCGGGCACGCCCGGGCAGGTCGTCGAGCGCGTGCTGGCGATTGCGCGCCGGACGGGCGTGAAGGAGTTTGGTTTCTGGATGCTGCTGGCGCCCGGCCAAACGCGCGAAGAGGCCCTGCGGCTGCTGTCCAGCGAAGTCGCCCCCCGCGTGCGCGCCGGCCTGGCTGAACTGAGTCACTTATCCCGCGTATAGAGAGGTCATCGCATGGATGGAATCCTGTATAACCCCGAGCGGGCCGCCGCCGCCATGGACGCCAACGGCGTGGAGGCGTTGGTGGCCACGACCGCCCCCAACGTACAGCACCTCACTCGCTATCGGCGCGGCAGCACGCTGGCCCTGCTGCGCCGCGCCGACCTGGGCCGGCCGACGCTCATCGTGGGGTCCGGCAGCCTGGCCTATTGCCTGGAGGACCCGTCCGACGCGGTGGAGGTCAGGCCGCACGGCATCTTTTATCGCGACGTCATGGAGGGCGTGGCGTTCAACGCGGGCGAGCAGTTCATCCTCCGCCATCACCAGGCCAGCCGCCCCGAGGCCACCGGCTGGAGCTTGCTGGCCGAAGCCCTGACCGAGGCGGGGCTGCAGGCGCCCACGCTGGGGACCGACGGGACGGTTGACTCGCTGGCCCCCCTGGTCAAGCTGCTGCCGAATTTGCGCGTGCGCAGCCTGCCCGAGCTGTTCAAGCAACTGCGCATGGTCAAGACGCCCGAGGAAGTGGCGCGGATGGCGGAAGCCGCCCGTATCACCGAGCACGCGGTGCTGACCAGCGTGCAGAGCGCCTTTTTGGGCTGCACCCAGCGGCAGTTGGCGCGGGTCTACAACATTACGGTAGTGACGGCCAATGCCACCACCCGGCAGGACAATGCCTCCATCGACCGCGGCTCGACCTTTGGGAATGCCAACACCCCCGGCGACATCGTCCAGGACGGCAGCCTCATCCGCTACGACGTGGGCGTTCACTACCAGGGCTACGCCTCCGACTACGCGCGCTGCTACCAGTTCCGCACGCCGAGCGACAAGGTGCAGCGCATCCAGGAGGCGCTGGTGGTGGGCCTGGAGCGGGCGCTCGAGCTGGTCCGGCCCGGCGCCATTGCGTCCGACATCTTCCAGGCGGCCGTCAACGGCGTGCGCCAGGCCGGCCTGGCCGACTTCCAGCGCACCCACTGCGGCCATGGCCTGGGCATCGCTGGCGCCGGCTACGAGCCGCCCTTGATTGCGGCCAAGGACCACACGCCCCTGGAAGCCGGCATGGTCTTGTGCGTCGAGACGCCCTACACCGAGATGGGCTTTGGCGGGCTCCAGGTGGAAGACATGCTGGTGGTCACTCCCGCGGGTTACCGCCTGCTGACCCACACCGAGCGCCGCATTACGGTGGTGCCATGACTCCGGCCAACTTGCTGCGGCTGGAGTGCATCCGCTGCGGCACGCCCACCGCGCCCGAGCACCTCTTCACCGGCTGCCCGCTGTGCGCGGCGCGCAACGAGCACTCCAACCTGACGACGGTCTACGACCTGGATGGCGCCCGGCCGGCCTTCACGCCCGAGGCGCTGGCCCAGCGAGCGCCCGGGCTGTGGCGCTATGACGCGCTGCTGCCTTTCGCGGCCGGCGAAGCCGTGACCCTGAACGAGGGCGGCACCCCCCTGGTGGAAGTGCCCCGCCTGGCCCGCCACCTGGGCCTGCGGCGGCTGTGGATTAAGGACGAGTCGCGCAACCCCACCTGGTCGTTCAAGGACCGCTCGGCCTCGGTGGGCGCCACCCACGCGCGCAGCCTGAATAAGCCCGCCCTGGTCGTTTCTTCCACCGGCAACGCCGCGGCCGCCGCGGCCGCCTATGCGCGGCGGGCCGGGCTGCCCTGCATCGTTCTGGTGGCCAAGAGCGTCGAGCCCATCATGGGCGCCTGGGTGCGCGCTTACGGCGCGCTGGTGGTCGCCACTGAGACGAAGAGCGACCGGTGGCTGCTGATGCGGCACTGCGTGGAGGCCTGGGACTGCTACCCGGCCGGCGGCTTCCGCACGCCGCCCATCGGCGGCAACCCGTACATGATTGACGCTTATAAGAGCATCGGCTTCGAGATGTGGGAGCAGCTCGGCCGCCGGCAGCCGGACTGGGTCTTCGGGCCGACCGGCTACACCAACGCCATGTACGGCATCTTCAAGGCCTTCAACGAATTGAAAGGCATGGGCCTGGTGGAGGCGGGGCCGCGCATGGCGGTGGCCGAGGCGTATGGCTCGCTGTCGAAGGCCATCGCCGCAGGCGCCAACGTGGTCAGCGCCGCGCCGGTCGATTACCCGACGGTCGCCTTCTCCATGGGCACGGCGCAAAACGCCTACCATGGGCTGGTGACCGTGCGCGAATCGAACGGCCTGGCGACGCACGTCTTCGACGACGCCATCCTGGCGGCGCAGAAGCTGCTGGCCGAAAGCGAGGGTCTCTTCGGCGAGACGGCTTCGGCCACCGGCCTGGCCGCCCTGATCCAGCGCCTGGACGAAGGCCTGGTAGACCGCAACGCCGAGGTGGTCATCCTGCACACCTCGTCGGGCATCAAATCGCTCGGCGTGACCGCCGACCTCAACACCAAGGCGCCCCTGGCCGCGGACGTGCCGGCCTTTGAACGCGTCCTGCGCGAACAATACGGCTTCACCCACCCGGAGCGTAGCCCATGAAGTTTGGCGTCCAACTGCCCACCGGCATGGAAGGGCTGGCCCTGCCCATGCCCTATTTCGGTCCTCACGACGGCGCCCACGACCTGGTGGCCGCCGCCATTACGCTCGAGCGCCTGGGCTATGACTCCGTCTGGGGCAACGACCACTACGCGCCCCAGGACTACGTCCGCCAGCACTGGACGGGCAACCCCAACTTCTTCGACCCGCTGACCGTGCTGGCTGCCTGCGCCGCGGTGACGAGCCGCGTGCAGCTCGGCACCTCGGTGCTGGTGCTGCCGATGCGCGAGCTGGCCGTGACGGCCAAGCAGATCGCCACGCTCGACCAGCTCAGCGGTGGGCGGCTGCTGCTGGGCGTGGGCATCGGCGCTTACCGCGAAGAGTTTGCCGCCGCCCGCCCCGAGCTGGTGGGCAAGAACCGCGGCGCCATGCTGGAGGAAGGGCTGGCCCTCCTCCAGCGCCTGTTCGGTGAGCCGGGGGTGACCCACCAGGGCCGCTACTATCACGTGGAGAGCTTCGACCTCGACCCGAAGCCCCGGCAGCAGCCCTTCCCGATCCTGGTCGGCGGCCATCAGCAGAATGGCCTGGACCGAGTTGTGCGCTTCGGGCAGGGTTGGGTGCCGGGCTGGCGGCCCTTCGCCGAGCTGAAAGAGTGGATCGCCCGCCTGCGCGACAAGGCGGCCGAGGTAGGCCGCGACCCGGCCAGCCTGATCGTGGCCCCGCAGTTCTCGGCGCTGGTGGCGCGCACCCAGGAAGAAGCCGAGGCCCGCTACCAGCAGAGCGCGATGGTGCAGCACCGGGTGTCCCTGGCCTACACCGGCCGCGACCCTAGACTGGCCTTGACCAACAACCTCATCGGCAGCCCGGAGGTGGTGCTCGAGAAGCTCGAGCAGCTCCGCAGCTACGGCGCCGACCACCTGGCCGCCATTTCTTTCTGCGTCAACTCGCCGACCGAGATGAGCGAGCAGATCCACTTCTTCGCCGAGGCCGTCATGCAGCCCTACCGCCGCAGCCACGACCTCACCCCGTCGGAAAGGACGGTCTAGCGCGCGGATGGCACGCTTCCACCTTGGCTTTCCCTCCCCGAGCATCGCGGATTTGAAGATGCCGGACAATGCCGCCCTGGCGCGGCTGGCCGAAGAATTAGGCTTCGACACCCTGTGGCACTCCAACCAGCGCTTTTACCGGGAGATGTTCGTGCGCATGGCGTCATCGGCGATGGTCACCCAGCGCATCGGCCTGGGGGGCGCCATCGCCGAGCCGTTCGCCGTCCACCCGCTGCTGACCGCGCAGTCGCTGGGCAGCGTGCAGGAGCTCTCCGGCGGCCGAGCCGCCCTGGCCTTTGGCGCGGGCGGCTCGGGCTTTCAGATGATGGGCGTCAAGCGCGAACGCTCGGCGCGGGCCTTGCGCGAAGCCTATGCCATCGCCCGGGGCGTGCTGGCCGGCGAGGAAGTGACCCTGCAGGGCGAGATCATCACCGCCAACCAGGCCCGGCTCCAGTTCAAGCTCGAGCAGCCCCCCACCCTGTGGGTGGCCACCCGCGGTGACATCACGCTGAAGACCGCGGGCGAGTATGCCGAGGCGGTGATGATCGCCACTTATGCCACGCCGCCCAGCGTGGGCGAGGCGGTGGGGCTGGTGCGGGCGGGCGCCGCGCGTGCCGGCCGCGACCCGGCCCAGCTGCGGATCATGTCACGGGTCGATACCTGCGTCCACACCGACTACCGCCAGGCCTATGACGGCGTGCGCATCATGATTGCCCGCTTCCTGTGGTCCAGCTACCCCGACCGCAACTTCGTCCGGCGCGAAGGGCTGGAGGTGCCGGCCGACATCGAGGCCCTGATCGCCAAGCGCGACTACGACCTGGTGCCCCAGGCGGCGGCCCTGATCCCGGACGAATTCGTGCGCGCCTTCTGCTGGGCGGGCACGCCCGAGATGGTGGCCGAGCGGGTCGCCAGTATCGCCCGCGAGACCGGCGTGCAGGAGTTTGGCTTTTGGGCGCTGCTGGCGCCGGGCCAGACGCGCGAAGAGGCTATGCGCCTCATCGGCGAAGAAGTCGTGCCGCGGGTACGGGCCGCCCTGGGCGCAGCGGGCCAGGAGCGCGGCGCATGAAATTCGGCTTTCAATTGCCCACGGGGCGCGAGGGTCTGTCGCTGCCCACGCCCTTCTTCCGCCCGGCCGACTTCGTTTCGATGGCGCAGACCGCCGAACGGCTGGGCTACGACTCGGTGTGGGGCAATGACCACTACGCCCCGCAGGACTACGTCCGCGCGCGCTATCCCACCCCGCCCAACTTCTGGGACCCACTGATGGTCGACGCCGCCGTGGCCGCCGCCACCAGCCGGATCCAGGTGGGCACCTGCGTGCTGGTGCTGCCCATGCGCGAGATCGTCGTGACCGCCAAGCAGGTGGCGACGCTCGACCAGCTCAGTGGGGGGCGCTTGCTGCTGGGGGTGGGCATCGGCGCCTACCGCGAAGAGTTTGCCGCCGCTCGCCCCGAGCTGGTGGGAAAGGACCGCGGCGCCATGCTGGAAGAGGGACTGGCGCTGCTCAACCGGCTCTTCACCGAAGATGCCGTCACGCACCACGGCCGCTACTATCACGTGGAGAGGCTTGACCTACACCCCAAGCCGCGCCAACAGCCCTTCCCCATCCTGGTCGGCGGCCATCAGCAGAAGGGCCTCGAGCGGGTGGTGCGCTATGGGCAGGGCTGGATCCCCGGCTGGCGGCCGTTTGACGAGCTCAAGGAGTGGATCGCCCGGCTGCGCGACAAGGCGGCCGAGGTCGGGCGCGACCCGGCCAGCCTGATTGTGGCGCCTCAGTTTTCGGCGGTGGTCGGCCGCACCCAGGAAGAAGCGGTGCGGCGCTACGAGCAGAGCGCCATGGTGCAGCACCGGGTGTCGCTGGCCTATACCGGCCGCGACCCGGAGCTGGCGCTCCACAACAACCTGATCGGCAGCCCGGAGCACATCCTGGAACAGCTCGAGGCGCTGCGCGGCTATGGCGCCGATCACCTGGCGGCGACTTCGTTCTGTGTCAATTCCGCGGCCGAAATGAGCGAACAGGTACACTTCTTCGCCGAGGCTGTCATGCGCCCCTATCGCTTGAGCCACGGCCTGCCCGATCCAGCGGGAAGCGCATAGAGCGCCTCGCGCGGGTCCGAAAGAGTCAACCATGAGCGACAACAAACAGGCCATCTTCCCGGAGGGCGGGCCGCGGCCGGCTGGGCCGTATTCGCCCGCGGTGGTCAGCGGCGATTTGGTCTTTGTATCGGGCCACGTCGGCTTCGACCCGGCCACGGGCCGCATTGCGGGCGCGACCTTCGAGGAACAGGCGCACCAGACCTTCAAGAACCTGGCGCGCGCCCTGGCGGCGGCCGGCTGCGACTTCGCGCACGTGGTCAAGACCACGGCTTTCCTCACGCGCGCCCAGGACTTCGCCACCTTCAACGCGATCTATCGCGAGTATTTCCCGGAGCCGTACCCGGCCCGCTCCACGGTGGTGGCCGACTTGGTGGTGGAGGGCCTGTTGGTCGAGGTCGAAGTCATCGCCCGGCGGCCCTAAGCGGGACGGCGGTCAACGACCTTGCCGCCGAGAAAGGAAGGCCAGCATGCGCTGGTGGGAGGAGCTCTTTTCGGAAGAGGACCGCGAGGTCTACGGCGCTTATCAGCCCGCCCTCGCTGAGCGGCGCCAACCGGCTGAGCGGCGACCAGCCTTGCTGGTGGTGGACGTCACCCGCGCCTTCTGCGGCGAGCCAGGCCAGAGCCTGCCGGAGTCAATCCGCGAATGGCCGCCCTCCTGCGGCCCAAATGCCTGGGCTGCCATGCCGCACATCCAGCGCCTGCTGCAGACAGCCCGGCAAGCCCACCGTCTGGTCGTTTACACTACGGCCGACCCCAAGGCGTATGCCTTCTATGGCGGCGTGGTGACGAGCAAACGGCCCGGCGCACAACCCCCCGTTTCCCGTCCAGGTGCAGTCGACATCCCAGAAGAAATCGCGCCGCAAGATGGGGAACTTGTGCTGCGGAAGCCCAAGGCGAGCGCGTTCTTTGCGACGCCCTTGGTATCACACCTGCTGCGCGCGGGCGTGGATTCGTTGCTGATCTGCGGCGCAACGACCTCCGGCTGCGTGCGGGCGACCGTGGTGGATGGCTTTTCCTGGGGTTTCCCAGTCTACCTGGCCGAAGAAGCCACGTTCGATCGCTCGCGCCTGTCGCACGGTGTCGGCTTGTATGAGATGAATGCGAAGTACGCGCAGGTAATTTCAGTTGACGCGGCCGTTCGGTGGCTTGAGGCCGGCAGGGAGGAATAAGGCATGCGCAAGCTGGGCATTATCGGCTATGGGACGATCGGCCGCACCGTGGCCGAGGGCGTGGCCCGGGGTGATACCGGTGACACACGGTTAGTCGCGGTGCTGGACGTCTACGCGGACCCGCCCTTTCCACGCGGACCGGACAGTCCAGCTTACTTTCGTGAATTAGAAGCCTTCCTAGCGGCCGACATTGACACAGTTCTGGAGGCCGGCTCGCAAGCCGTGCTGCGGCAGGTCGCCTTCTCGGTTCTCGAGCACGGCCATGACTTGGTGGCGTTGAGTATCGGGGCCCTCGTTGACGCCGACTTTTACGAGGGCCTCAGGCATAGGGCCGCTAAGCACGGGTGCCGGGTTTATTTGCCGTCTGGTGCGGTCGGCGGCCTGGATGCGCTGGCGGCAGCCGCACTGGCCGGACTGGACTCCGTGGTACTGACAACCACCAAACCGCCCCAGGCGCTGCCCGGTATTCAGGCCGAAGCACTGCAGGGGCCTACCTGCATCTACGAAGGACCGGCCCGAGAAGCAGTTAAGCGCTTCCCACAGAACGTCAATGTGGCTGCCGCGGTCAGCCTGGCGGGAATTGGCTTTGATCGGACGACGGTGCGGGTTGTGGCCGACCCGACTGCTAAACGCAACCTGCACCACATTGAGGCGCGCGGCGGGTTTGGGGAGTTGACGCTGGAATTCCGCTTGCTTCCCTCGCCCGGCAACCCCAAAACAAGCTATTTAGCTGCGCTTAGCGCAATCCGGCTGATTCGACGCCTGAGCGAGCCAGTGCGGATCGGCACGTAAAGATTTATCTGTCACCATCCACCTAACACCCGGTGATTTTCCAAAGCGTAGAAAAACCCGCCTTCCAGCGGGTTTTCCTTTTGGTTCCTTATGGGCCGCCGGCGACTTGAACGCC